>JBDGQF010000441.1:0-3383 GCA_042219255.1 Halobacterium sp.
CGCGGCATCACCTTCATCACCGCCCACTGAATCTTGCCGAGCTGGCGTTCGGGCGCCTGCTCCAGGGTAGCGTTGACGGCCTTCCGGGGGTCGTCCCAGGAGTCGCCGGGGATGGAGACGCCGTCGAGTTCCTGGATTTCGCGGAGCGCGTCGTCCCACTCGTCGGGCGAGGGCTGGGAGTGGACGCGGTACATCGCTTCGACGCCGCGGTTCCACATGAGTTCGTGCGTGACGGCCTTGTTCGCTTTCAGCATGCACTCCTCGATGATGGTGTGCGCGCGGTCGCGGCGCGGGTTCAGGACGAGGCTGCCCTCTTCCTTGCGCTGTTCGTGCATCTGGTCGGCGAGCTCGAACACGAGCGAGATTTCGTCGTGCAGGGGCGCGTCCTCGTCTTCGAGGCGCGCCTCGGTCTCCTTGTACGTGAGGCGTTCGTCGCTGTGGATGACGGACTTGTATATCTCGATGTTCCGGTAGGAGAGGTCGTCCTTGTCGAGGTGCATCTCGACGGTGTGCGCGAGGCGGTCTTCCTGGGGGACGAGCGAGCACACAGTCTCCGCGAGCACCGGCGGGAGCATGTGGATGGTGTAGCCGGGGAGGTAGATGGTGTTCCCGCGGTCCATCGCGGCGTCCCACATCTCCGACCCGGGGTGGACGTAGTGCGTGACGTCCGCGATGTGCACCCAGACGACGTACTCTTCGTCGCGTTCGAGCACGCTGATGGCGTCGTCGAAGTCCTGGGCGTCCACGGGGTCGGTCGTCCACGTGGGGAGCGGCCGCATGTCCGCGCGGTCGTCGAGTTCGTCCTGAATCTCTTCTTCGACGCCCTGGACGCGCTGTTCGGCTTCCTCGATGACTTCGGGCGCGAACTCGTCGTGGAGTTCGAACTTCTCCAGGAGGTCGTCTCGCTTGTTCTCGATTTGGCGCGCCAACTCCGGGGAGACTTCCACGGGGCCCTGGTCTTCGATAGAACCCGGAGCCGGCTGCGTTTCCTTAGACATACTACTGGATAGTCGACACCCCCAGTTAGGCGTGTCGCCGCGCTACTCGCGGCCCGGCGGCTCCTCGCGGGCGGCGTCGAGGAACCGCTCGATGAACTCGACGTCGTCGACGCGGCCGGCGCCCGCGTCCTCGAGGGCGTCCTCGAGGCCGTCCCGGGAGTGCTTGGTGAGGTCGCGGAAGCACGGCTTGCAGAGGTGTTCGAAGCGCTTGCCGTCGCGGTCCCAGCGGTCGCCGTGTTTGTCGTACTCGCGGGCGTCCTCGCGCGGGACGTCGCTGCCGCACGCGATACACGTGACCGGGTCGTTGCCAGCCCCCCACATCGTGTCAGCGTTCGCGCGCCGAGCACTTAGCGTTTGGCCGCGGGCCCGCGGAGCGGCGGTTTTAAGCGTGGAGCGGTCGGACTGGCGGGCATGGAAGTCTCCTCTCGCCACCACTTGCGGAGCGACGAAGTCCAGGAAATCGCCGAGGCCCTCCGGGAGGGACTGGGCGTGGAACTGGACGCGGACTCGTTCGAACTCGTGGAGCTCGCCGACGAGGACTTCGACGTCGTGCTCGTGGACGGCGAGCCGCTGGTCTGGTATCCGGGGGGCGAGCCGTTCGTCACCGTGAAGGGCGCAAACGAGTTCGACCTGTCGACGGGCGTCGTCACCGTGGACGCGGGCGCCATCTCGTTCGTGAGCGACGGCGCGGACATCATGCGCCCCGGCATCACCGACGCCGACGACGACATCAGCGAGGGCGACCTGGTCGTCGTGGAGGAGGAGACTCACGGGAAAGCGCTCGCCGTCGGGCGCGCGCTCACCGACGGCGACGACATGGTCGGTGACTCGGGGAAGGTCGTCGAGAACCTCCACCACGTCGGCGACGAACTGTTCGAGTTCTCCGTGTAGGCGGCGTCAGTTCTCCGCGTCGTCCTCGCCGTCGTCGGCTGCGTCCTCGTCCTCTTCGTACCTGGCGAGCGCGTCCTCGTAGCCCTGCTTGGCGAGGCGGAACGTCTCGCGGAGGTCGACGATTGGGTCTTCGCTGGCGTCGACGCGCAGGTCGTCATAGTACGGTCGGTCGTCCTCGCCGGTGTCGACGACTTTCACGGCGGCGCTCTGCACGGTGAGTTCCTCGCGTTTGTCGCCGCCGGCGGCCTGCCCCGCGCCGAGCGCGTCGACGAGGCGTTTCGGGAGGGGGTCGTCGCCGAACGCGACGTCCTCGTACTTCTCGGCGGTGCGTTCGACGACCGCTTCGCCGGTGAGGAGGTTGCCGGCGACGGTGTAGTTGTCGCCGCTGGCGTGGCCGTACCAGTCGTTGCACTCGTCGCCGGAGAACGTGAACTCGCCGTCCCGGCCGACGCCGTGGAGCTGTCGCAGCGGGCTGTCGTCGTCGGCGTGCAACAACGCTTCGAGCGCGTCCTCGACGGCGAGGCCGTCCGCGAGGTACTCGACGCCCTTCGACCCGAGGCGTTCGTTCGTCACGCTCTGTGTCGCCACGGCGCCGTACTCGTTGACGTGCGGGCACGGCACGCCCACCGCGGGCAGGCGCGTGGTGATGGCGACGCCGAACCGGTACTGCTGGCTGCCGTCCTCGTCCTCGTAGGGTTCGCGGACGCAGATGCTGAACGTCACGTGTCCAGCCACCCGTTACAGGAACAAAACGACACGCGTTCCGGCGCGTCTGACGCAAGAACTATGCGGTCGGCTGCCCCCTCTTTGTTCCATGGGCTTCATGGACAAGATTCTCGGAGGTAGCGGGAGTTCCACCGAGGATTACGTGGAACTGGACGTCGAGGACTTCGACACGGAGGGCGGCGAGGCGAACGTCACCGTCCACGTCGCTGAAATCGACGGCCAGGAGGACGTCATCGCCATCAAGGACGCCGTCTACGACGGCGACATGGTCATCGCGGACATCACGCGCCTCCGCACCGAAGACCGCACGGTCGAACACGTCGTGGACGAACTCCGGCAGGTCGCCCAGGAGGTCGGCGGCGACATCGTCCAGAAGGGCGACGACCAACTCATCGTCACGCCGAACGGCATCGCCATCAGTCGCTCGAAACTCAACCGGCACTGACTGCACAGTCACGGCTGGGCGGCGCGAGAATCGAGCGAGAACTGAAGGACTCTCCTATACGTTGTCGGGCTTCTCGGCGTCGTCCTCGACGGAGCGCTTCATCGAGTCGCGGCGCGCTTTCGCGTCGCGACCGGTCGCCTCGAGGAGGAACTCGTTTTTCGCGTCGACGGCGTCCGCGGCGGCCTCGGCGTCGCCTTCCGCGATGACTTCTTCGGCGGGGCGCTCCTCGAAGTCGACGGCGAGTTTGTCCTTCTTCCCGGAGTACTCCACCGCGCCGACGGTGATGCGGTCGAACACGGGGTTGTCGGGGTCTTCGACGACGT
>JBDGQF010000287.1:0-3371 GCA_042219255.1 Halobacterium sp.
TCGCCGCCGGCGTCGTCATGGCCGCCGTGATGGCGGGCGTCCGCGCGTCGCTCGGCGGCCTGTCGGCCGCCCTCGTCGCCGTGCCCGTCGGACTGCTCGCGTACGCCGCGTCCCTCTACGCGCTCGGCGTCGACGCCCGCGACCGACTGGTCGTCACCGAACTCGCCGCGCGCTACCGGCGCACGCTAGCCGGCGTGCTTCGGCGGTAACCCACCGGCCTACACACCGTCCTCACAGCGCGCTCGCTCGACCAATCCACCAGACGGCACCGACTCGTAGGCAGATTCGCCTACAAACTGCTTTCCCCGCGAAGCGTCCAGTCCCACTCGATGAACCAGGGTTTCGGACACCTCGGAGACCAGGACTTGCCAGCCGAGACGAAAGACGAACTCCGCGAGGTCACCAACGGGTTCTTCGAACGGCCACTCGAGAAGGCCGGCGACTTCGACTGGGCGGAGTTCAAGCGCAACGAGGCGTTCAAGGCCATCATGATGCCCTCGGAGCTGTTCTGGGTGCTGGCGAACTTCGAGCGCAGTTTCACGCAGAAACTCGGCCAGCAGATGTACGAACAGTTCGGGCGCGCCGTCGCCGACACGAACGACGCTGTCGGCGACGCTGAAACACAGCACGACTGCACCGGCCTCGAGATTACGCACGCCGAAGAGACCCGCATCGAGACCATCATCTCCGAACTCGCCGACGGCGACCGCGACCCCGACTGGGACGCCGAACGCGAGGAAATCCTCGCCATCGACGACGACGCCGCGACGAAGTCCATCGGCCGCATCACCTGGGACCTCTGGGTGGAGGACTTCCAGGACGGCCGGCCGCTCGCGGCGGAAATCAAGACGCCGAAGCCGAACCGCGACCAGACCATGGAGTCCAAGCGCCAGATGCTGAAGACCGTCGCCGCGTTCAAACACCGCGACGACCCGATGCCGATTCCGCGCTACGTCTTCCCGTTCAACCCCTTCGGCAGCGTCGAGGACTACAACTGGTGGCCGCCACAGGACTTCTTCGACGTCAAGTCCTCGGACGGCATGCTCATCGCCGAGGGCTTCTGGGACGAAATCGGCGGCCCCGGCACCATGGAGGGCCTGTTCAACTTCCTGCTCGAAGAGTCCGAGGGCAACATCCAGAAACTGAAAGACCTCGCCGGCGACGAGACGCTGTAACTGGCCGGCGAGACGACGCGCTCACAGAGCGGCGACCAGTCCCGCTACTCGACTGACGCGACGTCCAGCAGTACCTCGTCGTCGACGGCGTCGTAGCGGACGTCGCCGTCCCGCTGTGTTTTGTCGACCAGGGACGCGTCGACCAGCGTCTCCAGGTACTCGTGGGTCGTCTCGCGGTGCGACAGCCCCGTCCTGTCCGCCGTCCGCTCGTGTATCTCGCGGAGCGTCCCGCCGTCCATCTCCACCAGCGCGGCGAGCAGCAGCACGCGGTTCTCGTTGGCGAGCGCGCCACACACGCCAGCGACGTCGTCGCGGCCGGAGACTCGCATACCCGACAGACGCACGCCGGCGGCGAAAAACCTCCCGGACGCCCGGTCCCAGAAACCTAAATACGAGCACTCCCAACCTCCGGTAACTGATGAACGCGATTGACCTTTTCTGTGGGGCTGGCGGGTTCAGCGCCGGCATCGAGCGCGCCGGCGTCGACGTCCGCTACGGGGTCGACGTCAACGCGGACGCGCTCGAGACGTTCGAGGAGAACCACGCCGGCGAGGGGTTCCACCACGACATCAGCGAGGGCGTCCCCGACGAACTCGCGTCCCTCGACGTCGACGTCGTGTTCGGGAGTCCGCCCTGCAAGGGGTTCAGTGACGCCAGGGGGTCGCGCGAACTCGACGACGAACGCAACCAGCTCGTGTTCTCGTTCATTCAGTGGGTCGACCACTTCCAGCCGGAGTTCGTGCTGATGGAGAACGTCGCCGGCATGACCACCATCAGCGAGGCGTTCCTCGAAGCCATCGAGAACGAGTACGCCGACGCCGGCTACGACGTCGACTGGGAGACCCTGAACGCCGCGGACTTCGGCGTCCCCCAGACCCGCGAGCGCGTCATCTACTTCGGCGTCCGCGAGGACGTCGACGCCACGCCGTCGCTGCCCACCGGCACGCACGCAGAGGACGGCGACGGCCAACTCACGCTCAGCGGCGACGAAGTCCAGGGATGGACGACCGTCGCGGACGCCCTCGAAGACCTCCCAGAGCCCACCGAGGACGGCGAGGTCGACCTCCCGCCGCTCTCGGCGTACCCGGACAACGACTACCTGCCGCTCGTCCGCGACGGCGCCGACCGCACCTACAACCACACCGCGAAAGAACCCTCCGAGGACGACGACATCCAGCACATCGTCGACGAACTCCGGCCGGGCGAAATGTACCGGTCGAGCCGGTTCGGCGACCGCTACCGCCAGGTCTGGGACCTCCTCGGCCACCGGTTCTCCGCGGTCGAACGCGACGCCTTCCACTTCATCGCGCGCCACCGCTCCCGGAAGGACTACCGCATGAAGGGCAAGTCCGTCGGCCCAGTCCCCGACCACCTCGTCGCCGACCACCTCGACCACGACGCCGACGCCGTCTACGACGCCCTCGAAGGCCTCCACGAGGACGGCTGGCTGCGCACCCACGAGGACGACGGCGTCGTCGGCTACGACCTCAACACGAAGTCCGGCATCCGGCCGCGGTACATGCGACTCACGCCGGACGGCCAGTCCAACACCATCCTCACCACGGACTTCAATCCGCGCGACAAACTCCACCCCACGGAGAACCGCGGGCTCTCCCTCCGCGAGGGCGCGCGCATCCAGAGCTTCCCGGACTCCTTCCGGTTCCGCGGGCGCTTCGACGACGTCGCCAACCAGATTGGGAACGCCGTCCCGCCGCTGATGGCGAAACGCCTCGGCGAACACCTCGTCGAGACCGCCGCGCAGGCCGACCACCAGACCGCCGTCCCCGAGTAGGCCACTCGAGCCATGGACGTCCAGCGCGCGCTCGTCGACTGGTTCCGCGAGAACGGCCGCGAGTTTCCGTGGCGCGAGACGGACGACCTCTTCGAGGTGCTCGTCGCGGAACTCATGCTTCAGCGCACGACCACCACGCACGTCACGAAAATCTACGAGGACTTCGTCGCGGAGTTCCCCACGCCCGAGGCCGTCCTCGCCGCCGACCGCGACGAACTCATGGCCTACCTCGAACCGCTCGGCCTCCAACAGCAGCGCTACGACGCCCTGACGTCCATCTGCCGGACGCTCGTCGACGACTACGACGGCGACGTCCCACGCGACCCCGACGAACTCCAGTCCATCGACGGCATCGGCGAATACATCGCCAACGCCACCCTCTGCTTCGGCGACGGCCAACGCCT
>JBDGQF010000179.1:0-3364 GCA_042219255.1 Halobacterium sp.
TCGCTCGGCGTGGACGCGACTAGCATGGAACAAGAGACGCTGCTCGTGCCTGGCGCGCGCGACGTCGAGGCGACGCTGGACTCACCGGAGGACGGCGAGGCGTCGGCGTGCGTCGTGATGTGTCCGCCGCACCCACAGCACCGCGGCCACCGCGGCGACGACCGCCTCGTCGCCGTCTCGGAGTACCTCGTCGACCGGAACACCGCCGTGCTGCGCTTCGACTACGGCGAGTGGGACGAGGGACTGGGCGAGCGCGAGGACGCGCGGAACGCCATCCGGTGGGCGAGCGAGCGCTACGCTGACGTCGGCGTGTTCGGGTTCAGTTTCGGCGGGTCGGTCGCCGCGCTCGCCGCCGCGACGGTCGGCAAGCCGCTGTGTGCGGTGTCGCTGCTCGCGCCCGCTGCGGAACTGCCCGCCGGCCTCAGCGCCGTGGACGCGCTCGAAGACGTGGACGCGCCCCTCCAGGTCGTGTACGCGTCACGGGACACGACCGCGGACTGGGAGCCGGTCGTCGAGGAAGCACGGACGCTTGACTGCGAGGTCGTCGAACTCGACGGCGACCACTTCCTCATCGGGAAACTGGATCTGGTCGCGGAGACCGTGGGGCCATTCCTCTTCGACGCCTGCTGACGGGACTACGTCGAGGGTGTCGCCGCTTCCTGCCACAATGCCTTTCCTCGGCGTCGTCCACGACTCTGGACATGGGGCGGGCGCGCTCACTCTGGGACTGGGTAGTCGTGCGCGGCGACCGGCGAGTCGTCGCGGCCGGACTCCTGGCAGCGTTCGGCGTGCTGTTCGGGCCGGTCGGCCACCTCGTCACCGTCGGCAGCAGGGCGCCCCACGAGACGACGGTGCCGCTGGTGACGACGCTGCTGTCCGGGAACTTCGTCCTCGTCTCCATCGTCGTGTCCGTCAACTCCGTGTTCGTGTCCGGCGAACAGGTGCCGCTCGGCCAGCAGTTCGGCCGCATCCGCGACACCGCGGAGTTCCGGCGGCAACTCGAATCCGTCGTGGAAGCAGACCACGCGCCCGCGGACACCGAGGCGTTCCTGCGCCTGCTCACCGGCGACATCGTCGAGCGCGGCCAGCGCCTCCAGACCGACATCCCCGCCGCCGACGTGGACGTGCGCGCCGACCTCGACGCGTACCTCGGCCGCCTCGGTGACGCGACGGGCGAACTGAACGACCGCCTCCGGGACGTCGACCGGCCGCTGGACGTCGTGCTCGCGACGATGCACTTCGACCACGTCCAGCAGGTCGCCGACCTCCACCGCTTGCGCGCCGAACACGGCGACGACCTGCCGGCCGCTGCGACCGAGACCCTCGAGGAGATGCTCGACCTCTTCGAGTACTTCGCGGTCGCCCGCGCGTACTCGAAGTCGCTGTACCTCCGCCGCGAGTTCGCCAGTCTCTCCACGAACCTCGTGTACGTCGCCGTGCCCTCTATCGCCACCACGTCGTTCTTCCTGCTGCACTACTCGCGCCTCCCGAGCGAACACCCGCTCGTCGTCGCCGTCCACGTCGTCGCGCTCGCGCCGTTCGCGCTGCTCGCCGCGTACGTCGTCCGCGTCGCCGCCGTCTCCCGGCGCACTGGGTCGCCGGGCCACTTCGTGTTCGGTGACGGCGGCGAGGGCGTCCCTGGCGTGACCGGGAAGCGCTAGCGCGGGAGCGCTGAGGGAGCAGGCGGCCCGGCGTCGTGTCAGCGCGTACCGGGGCGGCGGCCGTCCCGAAACCGTTTTTGCCACGCCCGCCGCACGGTCAGTATGCCGACGGAGACCGGATACGACCCGTCACTGGGGAGCAAGTTCGTGTTCGTCACCGGTGGCGTGATGTCAGGCCTGGGCAAGGGCATCACCGCCGCCAGCCTGGGGCGCCTTCTCTCGAACGCGGGCTTCGACGTCACGGCCGTGAAAATCGACCCGTACCTGAACGTGGACGCGGGCACCATGAACCCGTACCAGCACGGCGAGGTGTACGTGCTGAAGGACGGCGGCGAGGTCGACCTCGACCTCGGGAACTACGAGCGGTTCCTCGACGAGGACATGACCTCCGACCACAACGTCACCACGGGGAAGGTCTACCAGGAGGTCATCGAGCGCGAGCGCGCCGGCGACTACCTCGGGAAGACCGTCCAGATTATCCCGCACGTCACCGACGACATCAAGCGGCGCGTCCGCGAGGCCGCCGACGGCAGCGACGTCTGCATCGTCGAGGTCGGCGGCACCGTCGGGGACATCGAGGGGATGCCGTACCTCGAAGCCCTCCGGCAGTTCAGCCACGAGGAGGACGACGAGGACATCCTGTTCGCGCACGTCACGCTCGTGCCGTACTCCCAGACGGGCGAGCAGAAGACCAAGCCCACCCAGCACTCCGTGAAGGAACTCCGGTCGATTGGTCTCCAGCCGGACGTCCTCGTGGGGCGCTGTGAGGACAGACTCGACCCGGACGTCAAGGAGAAAATCGCGCTGTTCTGTGACGTGCCGACCGAGGCCGTGTTCTCGAACCCGGACGTCGAGGACGTCTACCACGTCCCGCTGGTCGTCGAGGAGGAGGGCCTAGACGAGTACGTGATGGAGCGCTTCGAGATGGCCGAGGACGCGCTCCCCGCCGAGGAGCGCTCGACGGAGTGGCGCGACCTCGTCACGCGCGAGCGCACCGGCGAAGTCGACATCGCGCTCGTCGGGAAGTACGCCCTCGAAGACGCGTACATGAGCATCCACGAGGCGCTCAAGCACGCCGGCCTGGAGGAGGGCGTCGAAGTGAACGTCCTCTGGGTGGACTCCGAGAAGATGAACGACGAGCACGAGGAACGCCTCCAGCAGGCGGACGGCATCGTCGTCCCTGGCGGGTTCGGCTCGCGCGGCACGGAGGGCAAGATTCAGGCCATCCAGTACGCCCGCGAGCACGACGTGCCGTTCCTCGGGCTCTGCCTGGGCTTCCAGCTAGCGGTCGTGGAGTACGCGCGCAACGTCCTCGGGATGGAGGGCGCCCACTCCACGGAAATCGACGAGACGACGCCCCACCCAGTCATCGACCTGCTGCCCGAGCAGTACGACCTCGAAGACCTCGGCGGGACGATGCGCCTCGGCGCGCACGAGACCGAAATCGAGCCGGGGACGCTCGCGCACGAACTGTACGGCGACACGTCCTGCACGGAACGGCACCGCCACCGCTACGAGGTCAACCCCGAGTACATCGACGACCTCACCGCGGACGGCCTGACGTTCTCCGGCGAGGCCGGCAACCGCATGGAGATTCTGGAGTACGACGACCACCCGTTCTTCTTCGGGACGCAGTTCCACCCAGAGTTCCGGTCGCGGCCGACGCGCGCCAGCCCGCCGTTCGTGGGCCTGCTGGACGCCGT
>JBDGQF010000178.1:0-3364 GCA_042219255.1 Halobacterium sp.
AGCCACTTGTTCGGGTCGAACAGGTCGCGGACGGCCTCCGTGAAGCTCTTGCCCTCGTGTTCGCCCGGCCGGAGGCGCGCGCGGATGCGCGAGGACACGAGTTCGATGCCGAGCACCACGATGAACACCATGATGAGGCCGGCGGCGGTCTGCTGGAACTCGAAGAGGTCCTGGCTGTTCCGAATCATCAGGCCGAGGCCGCCGGCGCCGACGACGCCCAGCGAGATGGCGATGCGCGTGTTGATTTCGAGGATGTACAGCGTCCACGCGATGAACGACCGCGAGACCTGACTGAGCATCCCGAAACTGACCGTCTGCGTGCTGGACGCGCCGGTCGAGCGGATGGCCTCGATGGGGCCTTCCTCGATTTCCTCGAGGTCGTCAGTGAACAGGCGGCCGAGGTTCCCGATGCTGTCGGTCGCAATCGCCAGCACCGCAGTGACCTGTCCCGGCGGCCCGATTGGGATGTAGAGGAAAATCCAGACGATGGCGGGAATCGCGCGGATGCCGCTGAGGGTGCCGCGGAAGATGAAGTTGAACGGGAACGGCGTGACGCGCTCGCTCCCGAGCACGCCGAGCACGAGCGCGAGCGGGAACGCCAGCACGGTCCCCATGAAGCCCAGCAGGAGCGTGACGAGGCTGGCTTTCACGAGGGACTGGCGGCCCGACCCGAAGCTGTTGATGATGGGTTCGCCGAAGTTCCGGAAGCTCGCCGGAATCGCGTCCAGGCCCGTGATGCCGCGGTCTTTCGTGTAAATCGTGAAGTTCTGGAAGTCCGGCGGGAAGAACCCCTTCGTGACGAACTCGTACATCTTCGGGAACCGCCGCGCGATGACTTCCACCTGGAACCCCACGAACCCGAGACCCCAGTACGTGACGCCGAGAATCGCCGCGAGCAGGCCCAGCGAGAACGCGTACTTCAGGCGGCGGATGCGTTGTAGTTCGTCGAGCTTGGCGCGGATTTCGGGGTCGACGGACGACGAACTCACGCGCCGTCACCTCCGTCCGCCGCGGCGCCAGTGTCGGACGGCACCGAGTCGGTGCCCGTCGGGTCGCTGTCCAGTCCGTCGCCGTCGACGTCGTCGCCGTAGTAGATTGCGTCCATCTGCTCCATCGTGAGGTCGTCGGCGTCGCCGTCGAAGATGACTTCGCCGTCGCGGATGCCGAGGAAGCGGTCGCCGAACTCGCGCGCGATGTTCACCTGGTGGAGGCTCGTCACCGTCGTGAGGTCTTGTTCGTCGGCGGCCTTCTTCAGGTAGCGCATCACGTCCCGGGCGGCTTTCGGGTCGAGGCTGGCGACGGGTTCGTCCGCGAGCAGGATTTCGGGTTCCTGGACGAGCGCGCGAGCGATGCCGACGCGTTGCTTCTGCCCGCCGCTCATCGATTCGGCGCGCTGGCCGGCCTCGTCGAGCAGGCCGACCGTCCGGAGGGCTTCGAGGGCGGTGATTTTGTCCGCCTCGGAGTGGAGGCCGAGCGCGCTCCGCAGGAGACCGTTCCGGGAGAGCGCGCCCGAGAGCGCGTTCCCGAACGCGGTCTTGCTCTCGAGGAGGTAGTGCTCCTGGAACACCATGCCGACGCCGCTGCGGTTCTCCTGAATCTCCTCGCCCCCAATCGTGACCCTGCCGGTGGTCGGCTCGGTTAGTCCGTTCAGGACGCGCAGCATCGTGGACTTGCCAGCCCCCGACGGCCCGAGTAGAATCACGAACTCCCCTTCGGGAATCGTGAACGACACGTCGTCGAGTGCGACGGTGTCTTCGTCGTATATCTTGCTGACGTTTTCGAACTCGATTTCTGGCATGAATTGGGTCCTTGAGTGGGTGAAAACCCGGGCGCCGGAAAAGCGACCCGAACTATTGTCGCGGGGAGGCTGGAGGGGTTACTCGAAGATGCCGGTGCCGACCTCGAGTTCGTTCGCGACGTCGATGACGGACTGGTACTCTTCCTTGCCGGCCTTGCGGACGTCGCTGAACCAGAGGTCGTCGTCGGTGCCTTCCTCGCCGTCGGCACCGTGGTAGATGCTCTTCGGGCCTTCGAGGAAGGACTGCTGGACGGCGGTCTTCGCTTTCGCGCTGAGTTCCGGGGAGACGACGATGGGGGCGCGCGGGAGGCCGGTGTCCTCGTGGAGCGTCGTCGCGACGCTCTGCCACTCCTCGGGCGTCGGACCGGTCTTCGTGTCGCGCACGAAGCCGCCCATCGCGGCGGCGTCCACCTGGCCCTGTTCGAGGAGCGTGTACGAGCCGACGTGACCGCCGGCGAACCGCGCGTCGAACTCGGCCTGCGAGCCGTTGCCCTCCGGGAGGTTGCCGACGTCGAGGCCGCCCTCGCTGGACATGCTGTACAGCGGGTAGAGCGCGCCACTCGTGGACAGCGGGTCGGAGAACGCGACCGTCTTCCCGGAGAGGTCGGACAGCTCGGTGATGTCGCTGTCGTTGGGCACCGCGATGATGCTGCTGTACTCCCAGCTACCGTAGCCGTACCGCTGCAGGATGATTTCCGCGTTCCCGGTCTTCACGCCGAGCGCGGCCGCGAACGGCCCGGTCTCCGCCATGTCAGTCGTCCCCTGGCCGAGGGACTGGATGACGGCGCTGTAGTTGCTGCCGATGTTACCCTGGACGCCGAGGCCTTCGGCCACCTCGTAGTTGTCGTGGAGGTAGCTCTTGATGTGGTCGAGCAGCGGCGAATACTGGACTTCCAGGTCTTCCTGGGGGACGGACGGCGAGATGCCGACGTCGACGGCGCCGTCGCCACCGAACTTCAGTTGCTGGGCGGCCTGGGTCGTCTGAGCCGCCGTCGTCCCGCCGGACTCGGTGGTGCTTGGGGCTTCGGTCGTCTCGTTACCGCCGCCGCCGTCGCCACCGGTACAGCCCGCGAGGCCGGAGAGGCCAGCGATGCTTGTCGCGCCTGCGAGTTTGAGGAATTTGCGTCGTCCCGCCATGGGGAATCTGTTTGTGAATACGAGAGATAGTTGAAAAGTGTTGCCCTTCCACTATATAGTGGTGTCCGGACCGCTATTGACCCGCCGCGAGGGAAACGGTCTTGCCCCGCGCCGGACTACGGGACGTATGAGCAAGACCGCGACCGAGCAGACGACGGCGTCGGTGGTCGTCGTGGACTACGGCCTCGGGAACCTCCGGAGCGTGACGCGCGGCCTCGAGCGCGCGAACGCGGAGGTGTCCGTCTCCGACGACCCGGGCGCGCTGGACGACGCGGACGGCATCGTGCTGCCGGGCGTCGGCGCGTTCGGCGACGGCATGGAGAACGCGGGGCCGTTCCGGGACGCGCTCACGGACGCCGCCGCGGACGGCCGCCCGCTGTTCGGCATCTGTCTCGGGATGCAGATGCTGTTGACGACCAGCGAGGAAGC
>JBDGQF010000132.1:0-3357 GCA_042219255.1 Halobacterium sp.
CGCCGTCGCTCGCGTCCGTGCCGTCGCCGCCGGTGCCGCCGCCAGTGCCGTCACCGCCGGTGCCGCCGTCGGTCTGGTCGCCCGTGGCCGTCCCACCGTCCGTCCCGTCGCCGGTCTGCGCTCCAGCGAGCGACACGTTCTGCTCGGCGTACGTGAGCGTGACGACGACGGGGAACGCCGCGGACTGGTTCGCCTCCTGGGCCATCAGCGCGTCGTTGTAGTCGACGACCGCCGACCGGAACGCCGAGAGTGCGGCGCGCCCCTTCGCGGTGTCACGCGCGCCGAACTGGTCGCCCGCGACGACGACGTCGACGCGGCCGTCCTCCAGGGCTTCGGCAGTCGGGTCGCCCGCCGCGACCAGCGACGGCTCGGCGGCGACGACCGGCCGGTACCGGCTGTCGTCGTCGATGCCGACGCGATAGATGCCCTCGCCCGGCGTCGGGCCGTACGCGACAAGCGCCGGGACGAGCGCCGCGAGCAGCACGAGCACGACGACGAACGCGACGGCCGTCTTGCGGTCGACGTCGCCCGCGCTGCGCGTGGTCTCCCACTTCGCGATGCGGAGAATGCTCCGCGGGTTCATGCGCCCGCGACGTCGAGGAAGACGTCTTCTAGCGTCGACTCGCGCGTCCGGATGTCCACGACGCTCCCGCCCGCTGCCTGCGCCTGCTCCCGGACGGCCTCGACGTCGTCCATGGACGGCACGACGGTCGCGTACCGGTCGCCAGCGGGTTCGGTGCCGTCCACCTCGACGTCCGTGAACACGCGGTACTCGACGCGCCCGAACTCCGCCTGGATGTCCGCGAGCGTCCCCGTCGCGGCGAGTTCGCCCTCGCGCATGATGGCGACGCGGTCGCAGACGGACTCGACGTGGTGGAGGTCGTGCGCGCTGAACACGACGGTCTTGCCGTCGTCCGCGAGTTCGCGCGTGAACTCCACGACGGTGTTCGTCGTGATGGGGTCGAGGCCGCTGGCGGGTTCGTCGTACACGAGGACGTCTGGGTCGTTGACGAGCGAGCGCGCGATGGCGACCTTGCGCTTCATGCCCTTCGAGAAGTCGCCGACGGGCCTATCGCGGGCGTCCAGGTCGAGGCGGTCGAGCGCCGCTCCGATGCGCTCGTCCGCGGTCTCGCGGTCGACGTCGTAGAGGTCGGCGAAAAACCGGAGGTACGACCGCGGCGACATCTCGTCGTACAGCGGCGACTCCTCGGGCAGGAAGCCGAGCGACCGCCGCATCTCGGTGTCGCCGGCGTCCATGCCGTTCACCTCGATGGTGCCCGCCGACGGCTCCACGAGCCCACACAGCATCTTCAGCGTGGACGTCTTCCCGGCGCCGTTCGGCCCGACGAGACCGAACACCTCGCCGTCGTCGACGTCGAAGGAGACGCCGTCCACGGCGGTCACGGCACCGTAGCGTTTCTCCAGCCCGCGGACCGAAATCATACCCGGTCGTTGGGGCGCGGGCGCTTAAGCAGTGGGGACTCGTCAGAACGGGCCGGCGTCGCCGTACTGGCAGTCGAGGGCGGCCGGGCGACGACCGCAGGCGACGTCAGTCCTGCAAGGGTTCCGCGGCGTTCCGGACGCGCTCGTAGACCTGTTCGGCCCACCGGACCGCGTCGGGCGCGTCGTTGTGCAGCGACCCGACGAGGCCGCGCTCGTCGTAGAACAGCGCGCAGACGACGGTGTGTTCGGGCTGGTCGACGAGCATGAGCGCGTACTCCAGGGTCTCCGTGGCGCGCCGGAGTGTCAGGTGGCCGGACGCCAGCGCCTCGTCAATCGAGTCGGCGTACGCGGACAAGAGTTCGTCGAGGGCGTCCGGCGACACCGTGAGGTCGACGTCCAGCCCGTCGGCGACGATTCGCTCCCGGAACAGCGGGACGTTGTCCTCCAGGACGGCGGGCGCGAACCCGCGGACGCCGACCGCGTCCCGGAGGTGCTCCTGGTACGCGACGAACGGCCGCTGGGGGGAGACGGGGTCGGGGCCGACAACTGACGCGCCCCGCAGCAACACGGGGTCGATTGTCGCGTCAGCGGGCAGCGGGTCGAGGACGACCTGCGCGTCGTCCACTGCGGAGAGCGTGTCCGTGAACTCGTCGTACGCGTCCAGGACGAGTCGCCCGTGGAGGGTGAGCGTGACGCCGTCGTCGCGCTCGACGAACCCCCGGGATTCGAGGTCGCGGACCGCGCGGTCGACTGTCGACCGCGACAGCGACAGCGACTCCACGAGGTCGCGTTTCGGCTGCGGCCCCGCCCTGAGCGCGCGCAACAGCTCGCTGCGGCGGGCGAGTTCTTCGAGGACGTCCGCGGACGGCTCAGACATCGTGTCGGTGTGACTGCGACTGCCGCCCCCAGGTACTTAAATGTCCGTCAAGCTTATGTCCGGCTACCGAGTCGCGAGTGAGTGTGCAAGCGATAAGGTGAAGCCGTCGGGCGGTGCACGGTAACACGCTGGTGTACACACACCGGCTGTGCCTCTGACACGCTCCGCGCCGCCGACGGTTCTGTCGGCGGCCACCGGAGCACTCGGCGCGATTCTCACGGTGCCCACGACCGCAGAGCACCGCCGCCTTACGCAGTCTGCTCGACTAGGTCGGGGCTGTCGTTCGACGGGTCGTTGACCGCGTCGGAGACAGGCCACGCCTCCAAGTCGAACGCGCGCGGCTCCAGCAGGTCGCTGGGGTCGTCCACGGTCAGCCAGCGGTCGCCGTCCGCCGCGTCCAGACACACCGCCATCCGGTGATGGTAGTCCGCGAGGAAGTCGTTCGGCTCCGTCGTCACCACGGTGAACGACCGCACCGGCTCCGGCTCCGTGCTCGGGCCGTCGCCCCCGAACTCGCCCAGCCCAGTCTGTTTCTGCTCGGGCGTCCACGTCTCCCAAAGGCCCGCCAGCAGGAACGGCCGGTCGTCGCGCCGCGACACGAAGTACGGCCGCTTGCCGTCCGCCGTCTCCACCCACTCGTAGAACCCGTCCACGGGCACCAGACACCGACGGTGCTCGAACGCGTCTCTGAACGCGCGGCTCTCCGTGAGCGTCTCCGCGCGGGCGTTGATTGGGTCGGGGCCGCTCCCCGGGCCGTCCGACCACGACGGCACCAGCCCCCAGCGCGCCAGCGACAGCGACTCGCGCTCGGCGTCCAGAATCACGGGCAACTCCTCGCTGGGCGCCGCGTTGTACGTCGGCTCGTAGGACGCCGCCGCCAGACCGAACTCGTCGGCGAGGACGGCTGGCTCACTGAACAGCGCGTACCGGCCACACATACCCCTGTAGACGGACTGGGGGCGTAAAAATCAGTCCGGTAACGCGGCCTCCAGGTCGTCGATGACGCCCTCGTCACCGACGAACGTCGGCGTGCGCTC
>JBDGQF010000230.1:0-3357 GCA_042219255.1 Halobacterium sp.
TACACCATCGGGACCGCGATGGCGACGCTGGGGTCGCTGGGGTCGTCGACGAACAAGCGGACGATTTGGGGCGCGAGCGCGACGATGACGGCGGCGGCGACGGCGTACGTCGCGACGGAGAACCACGTGATTTCGCGGCCGTAGGACGCCGCGGTGTCCTCGTCGCCCTTCCCGAGTTCCTGGCCGACGAGGCTGGACGCGGCGAGGCCGAACCCCCACCCTGGCGCGTTCATGATTCCCCAGATGCGGCGCGTGACGATGTACGCGGCGACCGTGTGCGAGCCGAACAGGCCGACGAACGCCAACAGTGGGAAGCGCGCGACCGTCCAGACGGAGTTCCGGCCGACGACAGGCAGGCCGATGGTGACGACGTCCCGGCATGTCTCGCGGTCGAGGTACGACCCGAGCGGCGAGATGGAGACGGGGAACGCGCCCACGATGGGGAGGCGGCCGTACGTGAGGCCGACGGCGAACGCGGCGACGACGAGGACGTTACTGATGACGGTGCCGAGCGCGGCGCCGACGACGCCCATGCCGAGCGCGAAGATGAACACGGCGTTCAGGCCGATGTTGACGACGGCGCCGCCCGCGCGCAGCACCATCGCCGTCCACGCGTCGTCGGCGCCGATGAGCGCGCGACTCCCGATGAGGTTGAGGCCGGCGAACGGCACGCCGACGGCGAGCACGCGGAGGTAGTCCGCGCCGTACCGGACGGCGACCGGGTCGCTGGTCAGCAGGGAGATGAGCGGTCGCGGGTACCGGTAGAAGACGACGGCGACCGGAATCGTGGCGGCGACGGCGAGCAGCGCGCTGGAGCGGACGGCCTGCCCGAGTTCGTCGTAGGCCTCGGCGCCGAAGCGCTGGGAGACCAGGGCGATGGTGCCCGCGGCGAGGCCGCCGCCGAGGCTGAACGCGGCGCCCCAGTACGGGCCCGCGAACCCGACGCCGGCGATGGCGCTGCTGCCGAGCGCGACGCCGACCATCGCGACGTCGGCGGCGCTCTTGGACATGCGCGCGACGCCCGTGACGATGCGCGGCCACGACAGTTCGGTGGCGCGGCGCGCGCGGTGCTCGGAGATGACGCCGAGCTTCGAGAGCGCGAGCCCGATGCCGAGGAGGAGGGCGCTGAACGGGTTCGGAACCACGGGTACCTCGGAGTGCGAGTCGGACGCCCTAAAACGAGTGGAATCCGGACGGCGATGTAGGGTATGTAATCCGTACCACACCTCGCGAGTGGTCGCAGACTACCGCGTCAGGCGTCGAGCACGCGGACTGGGTCGCCGACGCGCAGCGTCTCGCCGCGGTCGGCGTCCGGGACGCTCGCGATGAGCATCAGGGTGTAGAAGTGGTCGAAGGCGTCCCCGTCCGCCCACTCGGGGAACGTCTCGCGGCGGCGTTCCAGGAACGTCTCCCGGAACTCTGGCGTCGGGTCGCCCGTGTCCGGGTCGCGCGACGGGACGACGCAGCGGCCGCAGGGCGTGACGCCCTCGATGCGGACGCCGCCGGCCTCGAACGCCGGGGCGTTTTCGCCGACGAACCTGTCCTCCCAGAACGCTGGCACGCCAGCGACTTCGACGTTCGCGCGGAGGCGGCGGCGCGCGCCGTCGACCGTGAGGTCGTCGAACCAGGACGCCACTTCCTCGAGGGTTGCGGTGGAGACGACCGACGGCCCCATCTCGCGGCGGTCGACGTACCCGAGTTCGTCGTCGCGACCGAGCGTGAGGTCGAGGTCGAAGAACTCCGAGAACCAGGCCTCGGCGCGGCCGGGGTTCTCGTCGAGGGCGAAGCGCTCGGTGTCGCCGTCGCGCGTCGTGACGACGAACTCGCCGGTGTCGACGTCGTAGTCCGTGTCGAGGGCGTGGACGCGCGCCGTGCGTTTGCCGTTGACGACGTCGCCGTCGCCGTCGAACAGCGCGAACCGGCGGTCGTGTTCGAGCGTCCCGCCCGTCAGGACGTCCGCTTCGTCGACGTCCACGCCGTCCAGCCCCTTCACTGGGTAGACGCGGAGGCGGTCGATTCCTGCCATCGTCGGACGGAGGCGGCCGCGCGCCTTAGGTGTTCGTTCGAACGCAGTCGCCCTGTCCACTGGACGCGTACGCCGGCACTGCCCGCGACCCGTGGACTGAAAGCGCCGGCCATCATCACGGGAGACGATGACGACCCACGAGAACCCGCTGGGGGAGGCGGTGCGGACGCTCCGGGACGGACGCACGACGCCGACGACGTACGCCGAGACGTGTCTCGACCGGTTGGCGGCCGTCGAGGACGACGTGAACGCGTTCGTGCCAGAGGAGGGGCGCCGCGACCGCGTGACGGCTGCCGTGGCGTCTCTGGAAACGGCGGACGAGAGCGACCGGCCGCCGCTGTACGGCGTCCCGGTCGGCGTGAAGGACATCTTCCACGTGGACGGCTTCGAGACGCGCGCAGGGTCGTCCCTGCCGCCGTCGGCGCTGGACGGCCCGCAGGCGACAGTCGTGTCGCGGCTCCTGGACGCGGGAGCCGTCGTCCTGGGGAAGACCGTCACCACGGAGTTCGCGTACTTCGAACCGGGCCCGACCAGGAACCCCCACGACCTCGGGCACACGCCCGGCGGGTCGTCCTCGGGGAGCGCGGCGGCCGTCGCCGCTGGCGTCACGCCGCTGGCGCTCGGCACGCAGACCATCGGGTCGGTGGTGCGTCCGGCGTCGTTCTGCGGCGTCGTCGGCGTGAAGCCCACGTACGGCCGCGTCCCCCTGGACGGCGTCGTCGAACTCGCCGGGTCCGCCGACCACGTCGGCTTCTTCACGCAGGACGTCGCGGGCGCCCGGACGGCCGCCAGCGTCTGCTACGACGACTGGGAGGCCGCCGACCCAGACGGCCCCCCAGTAGTCGGCGTGCCGTCGGACGCGTACGTCTCCCAGGCGGACGACGAGATGGTCGCGCACTTCGAACGGTGTCTCAGTGCGCTCAAGAAGGCCGGCTACGAGGTCAGGCGGACAGATGTGCTCGCGGACTGCGAGGCGGTGGCGGCGCGCCACGACGACCTGGTCGCCGCGGAGGCCGCGCTCGCGCACACCGAGCGGTACGGCGAGTACGGCGACCAGTACGCGGACAGCACGGTCGAACTGCTCGAAGACGGCCACGAGGTCTCCGTGGGGCGCCTCGTCGACGCGCGGAACAGTCGCCGGGCGCTCCGCGCGCGCCTCACCGACGCGATGGATGAAACTGGCGTCGACGTGTGGGCCGCCCCCGCCGCACCCGGGCCAGCACCCTCAGGCACCGACTCCACGGGCGACCCCGTCATGAACGCGCCGTGGACGCACGCCGGCGTCCCGGTCGTCGCCCTCCCAGCGGGGCGCGTGGACGGACTACCGGTCG
>JBDGQF010000130.1:0-3350 GCA_042219255.1 Halobacterium sp.
TCCGTCGGGTCGACGTCGTACGTCGTCGTCTCGTCGGTGACGCACCACCGCAGCGTCCAGTGCTTGCGCGCGTTCAGTTCGACGCCGTGGTCGGCGTGGAACGCCACCACGCGCGAGTCGTCCAGCAGGGAGAGGCCGACGGGCGACGAAATCGTGTGCTGGCACTGCATGCACGTGTGGTCGACGCGGACATCCAGGCCGAGGACGTCGTCGTCGTCCGGCACGACGGCGGTTTCGATGCGGCCGCCGCACTCCGGGCAGACGCCGTCGGCGGCGAGGCAGTGGAGGTGGCGGACGCGCTGGTCGAACGCCGCCTCGATTTCGGTCGTGGAGCGGTCGCGGAGGCCGCCCGGCGGGAACGCGTACCGGCCGTACGTCGACTTGCAGTCCGCGCAGCGAATCGTGAGGCGTTCGTCGGCGTACGCGGCTTCGAGGCCGCCGCCGCAGTCGAAGCACTCGCCCTCCACGGGGAACTCCAGTTCGACGCGCTCCGTGAACGTCCCCGCGAGGATGGCGCGCACGACTTTCTCGCCGGCGTACTGGAACTCGTAGCCGCCCTCTACCTGTCGGACGAAGTGGTCGGTGAGCTTCGAGAGGTGGTAGTTGAACTGCGCGCTGTCCCGCATGCCGACGCGCTTGCGGAGGTCGGAGAACGCGACTGGGCGCTCTGGCGCCAGCCACAGTTCCTGCAGGATGGTGATTCGCGTCTCGTTGCCGAGGAGCGCGAACGCCTCCGCGGGCGGCAGGCTGTCGTCGAGGCCGGCGTCCGGCCCGAGGGGGTCGCCGTCGAGGGGCGTGTCTGAACCGCTCATACGCGTGCGTACGACCACTCGGGGTATAAGCGCTCGCAAAAATTCGTTTCTGTAAGCGCCTAGAGGGGAGTGGTGGGCGGGAGACGGCGCGTCAGGGACGCCGCAGCAGCAAGAGTGCGCCTGCGAGGAACGCCAGCAGGTACGCGGGGTGTGACTGTGCGTACGCGGCGGCCGACGGGAGCGCCGCTGATACGTCGCCGGCCGCGACGGCCGCATCGAACGTCGTGTCCGGTGCGCGCGCCCAGAACGCGAAGTGCGCGGCCGCGGCGCACCCGAACAGGAGGCCGACGACCTGGAGCGACCGGTCGGCGACGGCGTCTGCGAGTTTGCCCGAGAGACTCATGTCCGAGTCGTCGCGCTCCCACTAGAAAAACCGCGCGCAGTCGTGCGACTTCACGATTTAAGTTCGCCGGCGTGCGTGTCACGACCATGACTGTCTTCGAGGAGCGCACGCGCGAGTGCCAGCGCCGGTTGCGGGAGCGCGGCGCGAGCGGCGTCGTCCTGTTCCCGAGTCCGAACCTCTACTACCTCGGCGGGTTCCGGGAAGACCCAGGCGAGCGACACCTGCTGTTGTTCGTGCCCGCGGAGGGCGACCCGGCGTTCGTCGCGCCGGAACTGTACGGCGACCAGTTGCGGGACGCGACGTGGGTCGAGGACGTGCGCCTGTGGACGGACGTCGAAGACCCGCTCCCCCTGATTTCGCAGGCGGCGAGCGACCTGGGGATGACCGACGGCGAACTGCTCGTCGACCCGACGATGTGGGCGCGGTTCACCCAGGACCTCCGGGAGGCGATTCCGGACGCAGACTGGGGGCTCGCCAGCGAGGTGCTCGGGCCGCTGCGCGTGCGGAAGGACGACGCGGAACTGGACGCGCTGCGGCGCGCGGGCGACGCTGCTGACGCCGCGATGCGGGACGTCCGCGGCCTCGGCGCGGACGCAATCGGGATGACGGAGACGGAACTCGCGCGGTTCGTGGAGGAGCGCCTGGTCGCGCACGGCGGCGACGGCACCTCCTTCGACACAATCGTCGGTAGCGGGCCGAACGGCGCGAAACCCCACCACCACCGCTCCGACCGCGAAATCCGGCCGGGCGACCCGGTCGTCCTGGACTTCGGGACGCGCGTCGACCACTACCCCAGCGACCAGACGCGGACCGTCGTCTTCGACGGCGAGCCCTCCGCGGAGTTCCAGACCGTCCACGACGTCGTCCGTGACGCCCAGCAGGCCGCCGTGGAGGCCGTCGAACCAGGCGTCGCCGCCGAGGACGTCGACGCCGCCGCCCGCGAGGTCATCGCGGACGCGGGCTACGGCGACGAGTTCATCCACCGGACGGGCCACGGCGTCGGCCTGGAAGTCCACGAGGAACCGTTCATCGTCGGCGGAAACGACCGCCCGCTCCGCCCGGGGATGGTGTTCTCTGTCGAGCCGGGCGTCTACCTGGAGGGCGAGTTCGGCGTGCGCATCGAAGACCTCGTCGTCGTCACCGAGGACGGCTGTGAGCGCCTGAACGACACCGACCGCGGCTGGCAGGTCTGAACTGGAGGTTGCGACGACGGCGCGCCGGCAGGTGGGGCCAGACGGCTATTCGTCGCCTCCCGGGACGCGCACGCCGAACGCGTCCGGCGTCGCGTCCGCGACGGCCGGCAGTTTCCGGAGTCCGGGCTTCGAGAGTACGTAGAGGCCGGTGAACCCGAAGCCGAACGCGGCCACGCCCATCGTGGTCGTGGTGCCGAGCAGTTCCGCGACGACGCCGCCGAGCAGCGACCCGAGCGGTAGCGTCGCGCCGGACGCCGTGCCCTTGATAGTGGACACGCGCCCGAGGAGTTCCTCGGGGAAGACGGACTGGTTCAGCGTCGCGGTGAGCACGCCGCTGACGCCCGCTGGCACCCACGCCAGTCCGAACAGGACGACGGTGAGCACGGTCGAGGGCGCGTAGACGGCGGCGACCCAGGCGCACGCGCCCAGCGAGTGCCCGACGAGCAGCAGGCGCCCGTAGCCGACGCGCTCCAGGCGCGGCGCGACCAGCGACCCGACGAGTCGGCCGATGCCGAGCGCGCCGAGCAGCAGGCCGTACACCGCGGGCCCGCCGAGCGCGCTGCCGAACGACGGCAGGACGGCGAGCGTCACGCCGGTCGCGAAGTTCGCGACGGCCGTCGTCAACACGAGGTGGACGAACACCGTGTCACGGAGCACGTCCACGCCGTCCCGGAGGTCGGCGACGTACGACCCCAGGATGGAGTCGCCGTCAGCGGCGTCGTCGGTCGTGTCTTCGTCGTCGGTGGCGGCACCGTGGCTCTCGCCGTCTCCGGGGATGGCGATGCCGGCGAACAGGAGCGCGGCGAGCGCGAACGTCCCGGCGTCGACGAGGAACAGCGTGGTCGTGCCGAAGACGGCGATGAACGCGCCGCCGAGCGCGTCGAACACCATGTCGAGGCCGAGCGTGACGGTGGCGAGCGCGGAGTTCGCGCTGGACAGCCGCGAGTCGTCGACGATGCGCGGGACGACCGTCGCCTGCATCGGCGTCATCAGCAGGGACGC
>JBDGQF010000154.1:0-3347 GCA_042219255.1 Halobacterium sp.
CGGCCGCAACAGCCGCCGCGGCGCACTCCGCCCGCGGCACCGCGACGACGGGCGCGCCGAGCGCGTCGGCGACGGCGTCGCTCGCCTGGCTCGCGCGGTTGTACGCGACGGCCGCGAGACCGGCGTCCAGTTCGACCGCGAGCGAGCGCGCACGCAGCGCGTCCGAGAGCGCGGCGCGGTCGGGCGTCGTCACGAGCACGGTGGCGTCCGCCGCCAGCAGCGGCAGGCCCACGTCCGCACGCAGGCCCGCGGGACAGTCCACGACCACGTCGCCGTACTCGGCCGCCACGCTCCCGAGCGCGTCGACGAGGCGCCGCGGGTCGACCTCCCGCGCGCCAGCGAGCGTCCGGCCGCACGGCAACACCGACACGCTCCCGCTCTCGCGGACGGCCTCGGGCGCGTCCGCGCGACCGGCGAGCACGTCGTGGAGGTCTGGGCCGCGCCCAGCGGGCACGTCCGCCATCCCGAGGTCGGCGTCCACGAGCACCGCGTCCAGTTCGGCCGCGAGGTTCAGCGCCGTCGTCGTCTTCCCGACGCCGCCCTTCCCGCCGCAGACCGCGAGAATCACTCCTCGACCTCCCGCCGGAGGCGGCCCGCGCGCGCCACCAACGCCGCCACGGCCTCGCGGTCGCCGTCGGTCGCGTCGCCGTCGCGGGCGCGCTCGGAGACGCCGTCGAGGTACTCGCGGACGCCGTCCGGCAGCGTCGTGGTCGGTGGCGCGACGGCGTCTCTCGGCGGTCGCGGGTCGCCGAGGTCGGCGAACGTCTCGGCCGCCGATGGGCCGCCGCCGGCCGCCCGCTCCGTCCACGCGAACTCGACCGGCGGGTCGTTCGGTTCCGCGGGCGTGGCGTACCCGAGCGGCTTCGTTTCTCCCGCTTTGACGACGCCCTCCCAGCCGCCGCCGTCCCAGCCAGGGGCCGGAACGCCCTCGTCGCGCGGCGGCCACACGCTCCCGCACTGGTCGGCGACGCGGACGCGGACCGCGTGGTCGCCGTCGTTCACGACGCGCGCCGCGACCAGCGTGACGCCACGCCGGCGGTCGGACTCGGTCTCCAGTCGCATGGGGTGGTTGGCCGCGCAATCCCGCTTAAACTTCCACCAGCAGCACGGGCGACGCGAGGGCGGCGCGCGCCCGCGACGCCGTCTCGAAACTGCCGCCGGCGCGCCCGGCGAGCGAGTCCGCGAGGACGACCGGCGCGCCGGGCCGCGCGAGTCGCGCGACCGCACACGCCGCCGCCCAGTCCGGCCCGTCGAAGTCGCGCGGACGCACTGGAGTGCCGGGGACGCCGAGCGCGTCGACCGCACGACAGAACGAGTCGGCGTACGCGTCCGCGAGGTCGCGGCGCGCTGCCCGCCAGCGGTTGCCGCGCCGGTCTTCCAGTCTGAGGCGGCGCTCGCGGGCGTCACGCGCCTCCCGCGCCCGCTCCCGTGCCGCCGACAGCGCCTCGCGAGCGGCGTGATACTCGGTCTCTCGCTCGGCGAGTTCCCGGGTCGCGTCCGCCAGGTCGGCCTCCGCGCCGTCCGCGTCACCGCTGCCGTCGCGCACTGCTTCGACGCGGCCGCCCGCCCTCGCGACGCGCTCCCGGAGGCGGTCGACGTCCGCGGCGGTCTCAGCGACGCGCTCACGTGCCGCCGCGAGGTCGACCGCCGGCACCTCGACGGCAGCAATCTCCGCTGTGAGCCGTCGGAGTGCCGCGTCGTACTCGGTCGTCGCGCCCCACGACCGCGCCGCCGCCGCGACCGCGGGCACTGTCGCGACGCTCATCTCTTGGTGGAGGAAGCCGACGCGCTCGTGGAGCGCGGCAGCGCCGTCTGGGACTGGGCCCGCAGACGGTCGCGGCGCCGCCGTCACGCGGTCGTCGTCCGGGTCGCGGACCGCTCGCTCGACGGTCTGCGCTGTGACGTCGACGTCGCGGAGGTCGACGGCCGGCCCGCGGCGCTCGACGCCGCCGAACCGGACTCTCATAGGTCGGCGTCGCGCATCGCGTCCGCGTCCGGGTGGTCGGTGCCAGCCGCGAACTTCTCGTAGGGCGTGCTCGCCGCGTCCCGGGACTCGTACGCCGACGCCGCCGCGCGCACGCCCTCCGGGACGTCGCTGAACTCGTTCAAGGGTTCGGTGCGCTCGACCTGGACGTCGCCGCCGTGCTTCTCGCGGAGGCGCAGCGCGTGGAACGCCCCGAACTCCGTCTCCGCGAGCAGCGCCGCGCGCCCGAACCGCCGCACGACGCAGTCCTCGTGCGTCCTGCAGACGTTCCGGAGGGTCTGGCGGGCGGCCTGCGAGTACGTCACGACCAACAGCACTACTCGCACCTCCACGACCGCGTTAAAATTACTTTCGGAGAACGAGAATTAATCCAGGCGTTCGACCCGGAAGTCCGCGGCCGCGTCGACGTGCTCCAGCACTCGGTCGCGGGCGGCCGCCTCGTCGCTGGCGGCGACGACCACGCCCTCCACGGCGGGGTCGCCGGTCGCGCGGTAGGCCGCGTGGTCGCCGTCCGCGAACTCCGTCGCGTACGTCCGCAGCACGCCCAGCACGCGGTCTTCGACGTCCCCGAGGCTGGCGTCACCGCTCTCGAAGTCCGCGAGCGCGTCCTCGACGTTCCGGAGCGCGCTGATCCGGTCCATCAGATGGAACGCAAGTGGTCTTTGTTCGGCTGGTAGAGTTCGCCCTTCTCCTTCAGTTTGTCAATCTCGTGGCGCGCCTTCTCCGCGTCCATCCCCACCTCTTCGGCGCGGTCGAGGACTTCCTCGACGGGCGCGCCCTCGTCGAACTCGTCCTCGATTTCCTTGATGATGGCCTTCACGTTCTTCACGCGGTCGCGCTGGGTCTTCGACCGGCCGGTCTCCACGACGTCCGCGTCGTACTCGCCGGTCTCGGGGTCGACGCCGATGTCCTGGAGGCACGACCGCACGATTTCGATGACGCGGTCGGCGTCCTCCTGCTCGACGGTGTCCGAGAGCCGGACGCGCGCCGACGCCTCCGCGAGGCGCACGAGCGCTTCCAGCTGGCGCGCGGTCACGGGGACGGGCGAGTCCTCGCCCTGGCCCTCCGCGCGCAAGTCGACGTAGAACTGCTCGATGGCCGCCTTCGCCTCGTCGGTCATCGTCGGATAGCAGTTCCGGCGCGCGTACGCGATGTACTTCCGCAGCAAGTCCGCCTCGATAGCGGGCGCGACGGTGCCCGTCTCCGCGTCCACCTCGGCCTCCGTGTGGTTCGAGTTCGGCAACTGCTCCATCTGCGTGTTCAGTTCGCCCGCGTAGTTCGTCTGGAGGATGTGCTGGGCGAGCTGGGCGTCCTCCTCGGGGTCTGGCTCGTCGGTCACCGTGAAGATGAGGTCGAACCGCGA
>JBDGQF010000270.1:0-3326 GCA_042219255.1 Halobacterium sp.
TCGGGTCGCCGCTGCCGACGATGGCGACGTCGTTGCCCGCGAGCGCGCGGTCGATTGCCTCCTCGGTGCGGGAGACTTCGCCGCACATCGGCGTGTCGTAGATGTCATCGGCGTCCTCGGTGATGTCGTCCGGCAGCAGGTCGATGTACGTCGTGTACCCGACGATGTGCTCGGCGTCGGAGAGCGCGCCCTTCGCGCGGTCGGTCATTCCCTCGGGCTGACCCGGGCCGAGGCCCACGGCCGTCAGTTTCCCTGGCTCCGCGTCGAAGTCGTCGACGGTCGAGCCGACTTTCTCCTCGGTGCTGCTCGACGACGAGGACGCGCCGCACTTCGAGGACGAAGAAGACGAGGACGCGCCGGAACTGCTGGACGCGCCGCACTTGGAGTCGTTCGACGAGTCCGTGGCGTCCGCGGTGTCGGTCGACGTGGACGCCGACGCGCCGCACTTGGACTCGCTCGTGGTCTCCGTGCTGGTCGTCGCGCCGCACGCCGACTCGCTCGTCTCGGTGGTGGTCGCGCCGCACTTGGAAGTCGATTCGTCTGTCTCGGTCGTGGTGGTGTCGTCAGTGCTCATCAGAAGTCCTCCACGTCACGCCCGCCGCGCGGGGTGACGAGGTGTTCGCGGTGGTCGTTCTCCCATACCTCCGTCTCGTGGTTCCCGACGAGAATCGAGGTGCCCATGCCGCCGACCTTCTCGCTGTGGTCGGCGACCTCGCCGAGCGTCGTCACGGTGTGCGTCTCGCCCTCGGTGTTCCGGCCGGCGTCGCCGCGGCCGGCGTCGTTGATGATGGCGACGGGCACGTCGTCCGCGCGCTCCTCGCGCAGCACCTGGACGGCGCGCTCGTAGTCCCGCCAGCAGTTGTAAAGGACGACGACGAACCCGCTGATTGCGGCGGCGCGCAGTTTCTCCTCGATTTCCTCCCAGCCGCGCCACTTGTCCGACAGCGATATCGTGCAGAAGTCGTTCGACAGCGGCGCGCCGAGGTTCGCCGCGCCGCCCAGCGCCGCTGTGACGCCCGGGACGATTTCGATTGGGACGTCGTACGCCTCGTCCTCCTCGGCCATCAGGTAGACGAGGTCGGACTTCCCGTACACGTTCGGGTCGCCGCCGGAGACGTGCGCGACGTCCTCGCCGTCCCGCACGCGCTCGAACGCCTCGCGCGCCAGTTCGACCTGCCGCCCCATCGTCGACCGCACGACCTCCTGGTCGGGCCGGTCGCCGGACTCCTCCGGCGGCAGCGTGCCGTCGCGCCGCAGGAACTCCTGGTAGAGGTTCGACGCGACCACGCAGTCCGCCGTCCGCACCACGTCCTTCGCGCGCTGGGTCATGCCGCCCGGGAGCCCGGGACCGATGCCGACGACGTACAGCGTGCCGTAGTCGCTCGTGTCGGCGGTGGCGGCGGCGTCGCTGTCGACGTCGCTTGGTGTGTCGGTGCTCATTTGCCGACCGCCACCGTTACCGCCTCGTCGTAGCGTTCTTTCTCGACGAGCAGTTCGTTGTCTCGGCCGCCCGCAATCGCGGACGCCTCCGCGATGCCGGGCCAGCCGATGAGTTCCTTCGAGCGCGACGGCGTCGGGCCCTCGTGGTCTTCGAGCGTCTCTTTCTCGAAGGAGACCACGCCGAGGCCGAGTTCTTCGGCGGCGGCGAGCAGGCCCTCTTCCTCCTCCTTGCGCGTGCCCGTCGCGACGAACTCCACGTCGTCGAGGTCGTAGTCGGTGTCGTCGAGACTGGCCTCCCAGGCGTCGAGGAACTGCTCTTTGTCTGCGCCGGAGACGCTGCCGGTGCCGAGGACGACGCCGTCGTCGCTGTTGCGCTTCAGGACGGTGACGTCGTCGCCGACGAGGACGGCCTGCGGGCCGTCGAGGCGCGCGACGGGGCCGAGGTTGTCGTCCAGGACGGCGAGGTTCGTGGCGACCGTGGAGTCGCCGTTCACGACGTGGGTGTCGAGGGCTTTCGCGCGCTCCTCGACGCCCTGCTTGCCGGCGGCCTCCGAGGCCGTGGTCATCGCGGGGACGGCGCCCATGGACGCGAGGTCGTCGGCGACCTGGTTGGCGCCGTGGTGGCCGCCCGTGAGCGGAATCGCCCACGTCAGTTCCTCGTCCACGACGACGACGGCGGGGTCGTCCCACTTGTCGTCGAGCAGGCCGGCGGTCTTCCGCATCGCGATGCCGGAGGCCATCAGGCCGACGAAGCAGTCGTAGTCGCCCCAGTGCTCGGCGAACACGTCGCCGTGGTACGCCAGAATCTCGATGGACTCGTAGCGGTCGCCGATGCCGTCGACGATGTCCTCGGCGGTGTCCATCTTCCGCTCGAACGCGACGATGGCGATGTCTTCGGCGACTTCGCCGTCGGAGTCCGGCGTCGAACAGTGTGCCCCTGAATCGGAAGCGTCGTTGTCGGTGCTCATTGTCAGTCGTCTGCCTCGCTCTCGCTGGCGCTCCGGTTCGCCCAGTCGCCGTAGAGATACGAGCGCTCGTAATTCGCGCCCGCGCCGGCTTCGCCGATGACGACGAGCGCGGACGCGCGGTAGCCCGCGTCCTCGACGCGCTCGCCGATTGTCTCGACAGTCCCCTCGATGACGTCCTCGTCCGGCCAGGACGCGTGATAGACGACAGTCACGGGCGTGTCCGGGTCGTGGCCGTCCGCGAGGAGGCGCTCCATCACGTCCGGGATGGCGTGCGTGCCGAGGTAGATGCACGTCGTCACGTCACCCATCTCCACGAACTCCGAGATGTGGTCGTCCTCGGGGTCGAGCGTCTTCCCCTGCGGGCGCGTGAACGCGACGTGGTTCGCCGTGCCGTTCAGCGTCAGCTGCGTGCGCAGGGTCGCCGACGCCGCGAACGCGGAGGTGACGCCCGGGACGATGTACGTCGGCACGCCCTCCTGTTCGAGCGCGTCCATCTGCTCCAGGGCAGCGCCGTACACTGCGGGGTCGCCGCTGTGCAGGCGGACGACCGTCCGACCCTCTTCGTGGGCGTCCCGCATCAGCGGAATCAGCTCTTCGAGGTCTTTGCCGACGGACGTCACCGTCTCGGCGTCCGCGCAGTACTCGTCGAGGAGTTCGCTGTTCACGAGCGACCCGGCGTGCACGACCAGGTCGGCGTCCTCCACGAGTTCCTTCCCGGTCACGGTGAGCAGGCCCGGGTCGCCGGGGCCGGCGCCGATGAACGGGATGCCGTCCTGGACGTCGCCGGCGGTGTGCTCGTAGACGCGCGGGTCGCGGCCGTGCTGGCGCGCCTCGCTGGCTGCGTCGATGGCGTCCTGGGGGGTCGGCGCGTCGTCAGTCATCGCCGACCACCCCGTCGCCGTTCGCGGCGCGCTCGGC
>JBDGQF010000035.1:0-3320 GCA_042219255.1 Halobacterium sp.
GAATACGGGGTCGCAGTCCGCCCAGCGCTCGGTCGTGGCGGGCATCGAGTAGACGGTGTCGCCGTCGAGTTCGTACGCGTTCCCGACCTTCACTTCGTCGAGGCCGGCGAGCACGTCGAGGTGGTTGAGCGCGAGACCAGTGAAGCCGTTCGCGCGGGCGGCGTGACGCAGCATCGGCATGTCCAGCCAGCCGACGCGGCGCGGCCGGCCGGTGACCGTGCCGTACTCGCCGCCCTCTTCGCGGATGTAGCCCGCGGTCGGGTTCGAAGACGTGACGTAGGGGTAGACGCCGTGGTCGATGTCGAGGCTGGTGCCCTGCGCGCCCTCCAGCATGACGCTGTCGCCGTCCGCGATGCGGTCGGCGAGGTAGTCGCCGGCGTTGACGTCCATGCCCTCGTTCTCGATGCGTTCGCCGAACGCGCGGTACTGCTCGAACAGCGCGTCCACGTCGAACTCCTCGCCTGCGTCGCCGCCGTAGACGTCCTCGTAGAGCGCGCGCTTCTGGGGAACGGCGTACTCCAGGCGCTCACGGAGCACGTCGGGGTCGAGCAGGTCGCCGACGCGGACGCCGCGGCGCCCGGCCTTGTCCTCGTACGTCGGGCCGATGCCCCGGCCCGTGGTGCCGGCGTCGAGGTCGGCGTCGGACTTGGCTTCCTCCTCGATGCCGTCGAGGACGCGGTGGTAGGGGAGGATGACGTGGGCGCGCCGCGCGACGCGGACGTCCGGGTCGAGGCCGCGCTCGCGGAGCGCGTCGATTTCGTCGAACAGCGTCTCGGGGTTGACGACGCAGCCGTTCCCGAGGACGCCGGTCTTCCCGCGGACTGCCCCGGAGGGCACCAGCGAGAGCTTGTACTCGTCGCCGCCGACGACGACGGTGTGGCCGGCGTTGTCGCCGCCCTGGTAGCGGACGACCACGTCGGCGGCGTCGCCGAAGATGTCGACGACTCCGCCTTTGCCTTCGTCGCCGAGTTGCGACCCGACGATGGTGACGGTCATGGGCGTAGATTCCACCACCGTCGTCAAACCCGTTACGGTCTCGCTCCCAGATGTGTACACAGACGCGCATACAACTCTCGGACAGTCGCCGTTCTATTGGACGAACGGCCAGGATTCCCGCGGGAGCGGCGCTGAGCGCAATCGTTAACTGTTGGCAAAAACAAGTACTGCGTGTCCCGTTCTCGCCCGCTCCCTACGACAACCTTTAAAACCCCGCCAAGACAAGTTAACAAGTGCCATGATAGACCGGCTTGAGAAGGAAGTCGATATGCTGGAGCGCCATTTGCAGGTTCTCCGCATGGTCATCGAGAACGAACCTATCGGCATCGTGAAGATGTCCAACGAGACCGGCTACCCGCACCATAAAGTCCGCTACTCCCTCCGCGTCCTCGAAGAGGAGAACCTCATCGAACCGTCCTCCCAGGGCGCCATCACGACCGAGCGCACCAGCGAGTTCGTCGACGAACTCGACGGGAAGGTCGACGACCTCGTCGACAAGATGGAGTCGATGAAAATCGACGCCGCCGCGGAAGCCGAGTAACGGCCGGGTACTGCTCTCGTCTGAGCCTCACAGTCCCACCTGTCTCTCCGGGACTGCGTTTCGCAGCCACAGTCTCACCGACAGCGCTCGCTATCCGCCGGTGAACAGCGCAAATACGGCGCGAATACGGCGCGAAAGCGGCGGCGTACGTTGCGTCTGAGAGAACGGGAGAATCCGACAGCCGATTGCGGGACGCCCCGCGCGGTCTGTCCCGGCTTACAGTTCCGGGACGGTGACGTGGAACGCGTCGTTGCGGTCTTCGACCAGGCAGAGGTGGTAGCCGGACTTCCGGCCGACGTTCACGAAGCTCTCCTTGTCCGAGCGACTGAGGAAGCCGCCGCCACCGGTCTCCTCGGCGGCCGTCTCCAGGGCCGCCGGTTCGAAGAACGACGCCGTGACGTACATCGCGGCGGCGAGTTCGTCCGCGCCCTCGCGGACGGCCGTCGCTGCGTCCACGAGGTCGTCCATCTCGTGGCCGGTCACGGGTTCGCGTTCGGCGTTCAGTTCCGCGACGACGAGCGGGTTGCCCATGCGGTCACGGAGCACGACGTCGAACGTCTGCGTCACCGGGCCGTCCTCGCCGTCCACTTCGACGGTGCCGTCGAGTTCCGCGCGGTCGACGTCCGGAATCGCGTCGTAGAGGTCGGCGAGGCCGTTCGCGTGGCCGGCGTCCCGAATCTCGTAGGGGAGTTCGCGGACGGCCCACGACACGAACCGGTAGGCGGCGGAGGCTTCGAGGAACGCCTCGAAGTCCTCGCCGTCGACTGTCGCGTCCGCGGCGTCGAACTGCGTGTGGTGGTCGATGCGGAGGTTGTCGTTCACGGCGTCCGGGTCGGTGTCCGCGTCCAGGCCGTCGAGCGTCGGCTTGCCCTTGGAGTGGTACCGGACGAAGAGGTTCGTGCCGGACAGCGCCGCTTCCGGCGTGAGTTCCGTTCCGGCGGCGCGCTCGTCCGTACCGTCGTTCGACTCGGCGGCGTCGAGTGCCGCCTGCAGTTCGTCTACCTCCGCCTGGAGGTCGTCCCGTTCGGTCTCCAGGGACTCGACGCGCGATTGGAGGTCGTCGCGTTCCGCCTGCAGGGTCTCGATGCGGTCGCTCGCTTCCTCGAGTTTCGCGTCGCGCTGTTTCACCGCGCGCTTCAGTTTGTCGACGGTCGAGCGCGCCGACCCCCCTGTCGACTGCCGGGAGCCACCGGACGCCGACTGCTTGCTGGACGACGCCTTGGACGACCGTTCAGCGCGCTTGCGCTCCGCGGGCGCCGACTGCGAGGACTGGGCTTTCGCGCCGCCGTCCGTCGACTCGCTCTTCTCGGGGTCGAGCGTCGGCACGGACGTCGCGTTCCGCCACTGCTCTTCCTCGTCGAACATCCGGTCTGGGTCGCCCGTCCGCGCCTCGCCGGTCGCGGGCGTCTCGGCGGCGTCGTCCGCGTCCGCCGAACCGCTGGTGCCCTCGGACGAGGGCGACGACTCGGTCGACTCGCTGCGGTCGTCGGTAGACGCGCTCGCGGTAGCAGTCGTCTCAGACGCGCCGGCGTCGGCAGCTGGCCCCTCGTCCGCTGCCTCCGACGCGTCCGCGGCGGATTCTCGCGTCGCCGCTTTCGTCGTGCGCGCGCTCTCCGTCTGCGTCCCCTGGTCGGTCGCAGCCGAAGACGCCGCCTGGTCGTCGGTCGATTCCTCGTGGCTGTCGGCCGCTGGTCCGTCGCCTGCGTCCGCCGCGTCCGAGTCCCCCGCGTCCTCGGTCGAAGTCGACGACGCCGCGCCTGCGGCCGCGGCCCCGTCACTGGAC
>JBDGQF010000140.1:0-3317 GCA_042219255.1 Halobacterium sp.
GCGGTGACGAACGCCTCGCCGTCGCGCTCCTCGACCGCCGGCACGTCGTCGATGTCGACGCCGAGTTCGCGCGCGAGGCCGCGCGTCGCCGGCGCGGCGAGCGTCCGGTCGCGGCCCGCCGGCTCCTGGCCGCCAGTGGGCGTCCCGGCTTCCGTGTGTTCGGCCGCCTGCTCGCCGACCGGTTCCGCCGCTTCGCGGACTTCCTCCGGTGGCTCCTCCTGGGGTTCCGTCGCGTGGCCTTCGGCGGCAGCGCGCACGTCGCCCTCGGTCACGCGGCCGGACGGCCCCGTGCCCTCGACGGCGTCCAGGTCGACGCCGAGTTCGCGCGCGAGCCGCCGCACGCTCGGCGGCGCGAACGTCCGCGTCGACGCCTTCTCCGTCGCGGACTTCCCGGCCGCCTCGGCCTCGGGTTCCTCGGCCGCCTCGGCCTCCGCTTCCGTCTCTTCTTCGACCGGTTCGCCCTCCACGTCGAACGTGACGAACACGTCGCCGACGGGGACGACGTCGCCCTCCTCCCAGTGCAGCGTCCGCACCGTGCCGTTCACGGGCGCGGGCACCTCCACCTGGGCCTTGTCCGTCTCCACCTCGGCGACCGGCTGGTCTTCGGTGACGGTGTCGCCCTCTTCGACCAGCCAACGCACGAGTTCGCCTTCAGCGACGCCCTCGCCGACGTCCGGGAGTTTGAATTCGCGCGCCATCTTAGAACTCCACCGTCTCTCGGATGCCGGACTCGATGCGCTCGGGTTCCGGCAGGTAGTAGTCTTCCAGCGCTGCCAGCGGGAACGGCACGTCGAAGCCCGTGATGCGCTTGATTGGCGCCTCCTGGTAGAGCAGCGACTCCTCCTGGAGGGTCGCCGTAATCTCCGCGCCGACGCCCGCCGTCTTCGGCGCCTCGTGGACGATTGCGCCGCGGCCCGTCTTCTCGAAGGACTCCACCACGGTGTCCTCGTCGAGCGGACTGAGCGACCGCAGGTCGACGACTTCCACGTCGATTTCGCCCTCCAGGTTCTCCGCGGCCTCCAGCGTCGGCCGCGTCATCGCGCCCCACGTGAACACGGAGACGTCCGACCCCTCGCGGCGCACGCTCGCCTCGCCGAGCGGCACCTCGTAGGGCTCGTCGGGCACCTCCTCGCGGAACGCGCGATAGATTTTCTTCGGCTCCAGGAAGATGACCGGGTCGGGGTCGCGAATCGACGCGATGAGCATCCCCTTCGCGTCGTACGGCGTGCTCGGCATCGCGACCTTCAGGCCCGCCTCGTGCACGTAGAACGCTTCCTTCGACTCTGAGTGGTGCTCGGGCGCGCGGATGCCGCCGCCCATCGGCGCTCGCAGCACCATCGGGAGCGTGTACCGGCCGCGACTCCGCGTCCGGAGGCGCGCCATGTGGCTCACAATCTGGTCGAAGCCCGGGTACATGAACCCGGAGAACTGAATCTCCGGCACCGGCTTCAGGCCGTACGCGGCCATCCCGACCGCCGACCCGATGATGCCGGACTCCGCCAGCGGCGTGTCGATGACGCGCTCCTCGCCGAACTCGTCGTAGAGTCCTTCGGTCGCGCGGAACACGCCGCCGTTCTTCCCGACGTCCTCGCCGAGCACGAGCACGTCTTCGTCTTCGGCCATCTCCGCCCGGAGGCCGTCCCGTACCGCCTGCACTAGCGTCAAGTTCTCGCTCATGTTAGTCCTCCAGTAGCGCTCCGTCGCCGTGTTCTTCGCGAATGGACTCGAACCACTCTAACTGTTTCTCTAGGCGCTGTGGCATCTCCGCGTACACGTTCTCGAACATCTCCACGGGGTCGGGCCGCGGCGTCTCCTCCGCCGCCGCGATGGCCGCTGCGACCTCGTCCTCGATGCTCGCCTCGATGTCCGCGACGTCGTCGTCGTCCAGGCGCCCCGTCTGCTTCAGGAACGCCTCCATCCGCGGCACTGGGTCTTTCGCCTTCCACTCCTCGACTTCCGCTTCCTCGCGGTAGACGGAGGGGTCGTCCGCGGTGGTGTGCGCGCCGAACCGGTACTGCACCGCCTCGACGAGCGTCGGCCGCAGTTCGTCCTCGCCCGGGTCTTTCGCCTTCTGGAGGGCTTCCTTCGTCACCTTGTAGACGGCCAGCGGGTCCATGCCGTCGACCTGGACGCCCTCGAAGCCGTACGCGGTCGCCTTCTGCGCGAGCGTCTTCGACGCCGTCTGGCGCTCGCGGGGCACGCTGATGGCCCACTGGTTGTTGTTACAGAAGAACACGTTCGGCGTGTCGAACACGCCCGCGAAGTTCAGGCCCTCGTGGAAGTCGCCCTCCGACGTCGCACCGTCACCGAAGTAACAGAGGAACGCCTTGTCCTCTTCGTCTTTCAGTTTGGACGCCCACGCCATCCCGGTGGCGTGCGGAATCTGGGACGCGATTGGCACCGCGACGGTGAACAGGTTCACGTCCTCGGGCACGGCGTCACCGTTCTCGTCGCCCATCCAGTACCGCAGCGTCTGCTCCAGCGGGAGGCCCTGCACGAGCGCGGCGCCGTGCTCGCGGTAACTCGGAATCATCCAGTCGCCGTCAGCCAGCGCCATCGCGGAGCCGATTTGGGCGCCCTCCTGGCCGGACAGCGGCGGATACGTGCCGATGCGACCCTGCCGCTGGAGGCTCACCGCTCGCTCGTCGAAACGCCGGGCGAGTTTCATGTGCCGGTACATCTCGACGAGTTCGTCGTCGCTGAGGTCGGGGACCTCGGCGCCGTCGACGAGCTCGCCGTCCTCGTCGAGCACCCGAATCATGTCGTCGGGTTCTCGGTGCAACGTCGCAGTCACGGGTACCCCCGTCCTGACATACGCGGAGAATCTGACTGTGCGACCATATGGTTTTCGTAACGGTTTTTCCCGAGAGAAACTCCGCCGGCCGATTCTGAAACTCACGTTCACTACTCTCCGCAGTAACTAGCCGATTGTCACCGAATAATGGGGAAAACTGTGCAAACACGTACAGCAATCCGGTGGCAAAGTTTGCCACGTGGACGTTCGTCCACATCGCCCCGGCCGGGCCGGCGGCCGCCCCAGACCGACGGACGGCGACGGCGAGACGCGGACTGTCGTCGGCGCTGCGCTCTCCCGCGCCGCTACGTGCTATCCGCCATGGTTCCGGCCGCTCGGAGACCAGTCGCTCGCGTTCCAGCGACGACCAGCGGCCTGAGTGCGGCGCGTGTTCAGTCGGACGCGCTCTTGCTCCGCGCTTCCTCGCGCGCCTGCGCCACGCTCTTCCCCTCGCGCAACACCGCGTCCACGAACAGTTCGCCGGCCTTGTACGACGACCGCACCATCGGGCCGGACGCGCAGT
>JBDGQF010000113.1:0-3303 GCA_042219255.1 Halobacterium sp.
AGGAGCGCGCGCTCTGTCTTCTCGCGCAGTTCCTCGATGCGCTCTTCCATCGTCATCTGATTGTGCGTGGTTTCCCGCACCGGCGGCAAAAGGATTCCGAGACGGCGAGAACTGCCGGAGCGCTCCGGTTACAGCACCGACCGCGACCGGCGGAGACCGAGGAACGAGGCGGCGGCGACGACGGCGGTGACGATGAGGAGGACGCGCGTCTGGTCGAGCGTCACGCCGAGCAGGGACAGCGGCCCGACGGCGACGCCGGCGGCGTCCGCGAGCCCGGAGACGAGCGTGAAGATGAGGAACACGGGGATGAACACGCCGACGGCGTACAGCCACGGCGTCGCCAGCGACGACGCCAGCGACCCGGCGCCGCGGCGGAGTTCGGCGACGGCGTCCGCGCCGAGCACCCAGCCGGCGAACAGCATGAAGCCGACGAGGCCGCCCGTGAGCAGGAGGTCGACGAGCGTGCCGGCGACGAACCCGAAGACGCCGGAGTCGAGCGCGCACACGCTGCCGGTGACGGCGAACAGCGCGACGAGGCCGCCGACCGCGCCGCGCCGCGAGACGCCGTACTCGTCGACGAGGAACGCGACCGGTATCTCCAGCATCGAAATCGAGGAGGAGAGCGCGGCGAGCACGACGACGCCGAAGAACACGACGCCGACGACCTGGCCGTACGGGAGCGCGGCGAACGCGCCCGCGAGGCTGACGAACAGCGCGCCTGGGCCGCCGCCGCCCGCGCCGCCAGCGAGCGCGAACAGGATTGGGAAGACGACGAGGCCGGCGAGGACGCCGACGAACGTGTTGAGGACGGCGATGGCGGTGCCGTCGGCGGCGAGCGAGCGGTCTTCGCCGAGGTAGGAGGCGTACGTGAGCATCGTGCCGGCGCCGAGGGAGAGCGTGAACAATGCCTGGCCGGCGGCGGACGGGAGGATGTCGAGGAAGTTCGCCTGGAGGTACGCGACGTCCGGCGAGAGGTAGAACGCGACGCCCTCGGCGGCGCCGTCGAGCGTGACGCCCCAGACGGCGAGGCCGGCGAGCAGGACGAGAATCGCGGGCATCATCAGTTTCGTCGCCGTCTCGATGCCGCGGCGGACGCCCCGCAGCACGATGAACGCGGTGGCGCCGAGGAACAGGAGGTGGAAGCCGACGGCCTCCGGCCCGTAGTTGATGCTGCCGAAGTAGGCGCCGGGATTGGCGAAGTACGCGCCCGTGAAGCTCCCGGCGAAGTACCGGAGAATCCACCCGCCGACGACGCTGTAGAACGAGAGGAGGACGACGGCGGTGACGACGAAGACGTGGCCGAACGCCGACCAGCCAGCGGAGTCAGAGAGGTCGGAGAGCGCGCCGACGGGGTTGCGCCGCGAGCGGCGGCCGATGACCAACTCCGCGAGGAGGCCGGGGACGCCGACCAGGAGGACGACGCCGAGGTAGACGAGCAGGAAGGCGGCGCCGCCGTTCTCGCTTGTCATCCACGGGAACCGCCAGAGGTTCCCGAGGCCGACGGCGGAGCCGACGGCCGCGAGGATGAAGCCGATTCGCGTCTGCCAGGACTCGCGTGTCATTGTCACAGCTGACGCACCTGGCCCATTTGAGGGTTGCGTCCGAGGAACCGTCAACCGGTAGAAAACGTGGCGGAACGCGCCTGAAAGACCGTTACGGAATTTCGATTTCGTGGCGATTCGGTGGGTTCGGTGACGGTTCTTAGCCGAGAATGACGGCGGACTCCAGAATCTGGGCTTTCACCAGGAGGCTCTGGACGCCGAGCACGAGCGTGAGGCCGATGGCGACGGGGATGACGACCCGCACCCACCACAGCCAGGCGGTGGAGAACCCGCTGCCGAGCGAGCTGCCGCGGCCGACTTCGTCGACAGAGAGGTCGAAGGCGACCCAGCCGACGAAGACGGCGAACAGCAGGACGACGACCGGCAGCAGGAGGTTGAACACGACGTCGTTGTACCAGCCGAGCGTGTCCGTCGACAGCGCGGTGGGGATGCCGGCGGCCCAGATGACCGCGCCGAGGCCGACGGCGACCTGCTTGCGGCTGTACTGGTAGTTGTCGACGACGTACGACGTCGGCGTCTCCAGCAGGCTGATCGAACTGGACAGTGCGGCGAGCAGGAGGATGACGAAGAACGCGGCGCCGAGGACTTCGCCGCCGGGAATCTGGCCGAACGCGCCCGCGAGGCTGACGAACGCCGCGCCGACGCCGCCGGAGCCCGGTTCCGCGCCGATGGCGAACAGCACGGGGAAGACGACGAACCCGGCGAGCAGCGCGACGAACGTGTTCACGACGACGATTGCGCTCCCGTCAGCCGGCAGGCTGTCGTCCTGCCCGAGGTAGGAGGCGTACGCGACCATCACGCTGAACCCGAGGGAGAGCGTGAAGAACGCCTGGCCGACCGCCGAGGGGACGATGGACGCGAGGTTGTTCGCGAGGTACTGGAAGTCCGGCGAGAGGTAGTACTCGTAGCCGGCGGCCGCGCCGTCGAGGGTGAACCCCCAGATTGCGAGGCCGATGAGGAGGACGATAATTGCCGGAATCATCACTTTGGTCGCGCGCTCGATGCCGCTCTGGACGCCGAACGCGACGATGCCGACGGTGATGGCCATGAAGATGGCGTGTGTGAGGACGGCCGTCGGGCCGGCGGAGACCGAGCCGAAGAACGCGCCGGCTTCGCCGAAGTACGCGCCCGTGACGCTGCCCGCGATGTAGCTGAGCACCCAGCCGCCGACGACGCTGTAGAACGCCAGCGTCACGAACGACGTGATGACGCCGAGCGCGCCCGCGAACGACCAGTTGTCGAAGCCCAGTTCACCGAACGCCGAGATGGGGTTCTTGCTGGACCGGCGCCCGATGACGAACTCCATCAGCATCGCCGGGAAGCCGATGAGGAAGACGGCCAGCAGGTAGACGACGAGGAACGCCGCCCCGCCGTTCGACCCGGTCTGGAACGGGAACGACCAGATGTTCCCGAGACCGACTGCGCTCCCGACTGCGGCGAAGATGAAGCCGACGCGCGTTGTCCAGGTCTCTCGTTCTGACATGCTCTATCACGGCGTACCAGCGGAAGTACGTAAAAGCCATTCGGATTGAGAACGGTAGACACGGTAACAGAAAACGTAGGCGGTGGTCGCAGCCGAGTAGCGGATGGAACGACCCCCACCAATCCGGTGAAAATTGCCGGAAGGCGCGGCTGTGCGGAGGTGGTATCCGATGCGTGAGTGCGGCAAGTCTGGACACTGGGCGCGTCGACTGCGGACGCCCCTCGCGTCGACAGCGGACGCCCCTCGCGTCGACAGCGG
>JBDGQF010000282.1:0-3247 GCA_042219255.1 Halobacterium sp.
CGACGTCCGCGACCTCGTAGAGGCGGAGGCGCTGCTCTTGTTTCGTGCGGACGGGGGTGTCGTAGTGGTCGCTGCGGTACTGGAAGTCGTCGCCGGACTCGCGCACGAACTCGCGGTGGTCGGCGAGTCGCTGGCCGGCGACCGACCGCGAGAGCGCCGGGGCGTCCCGGATGCGGTCGTCGAACGCGCCGGCGAGCGTCTCGTCGCGCTCCACGCCGACGGAGTTCCGGCCGGCGACCCCTGCGGCGAGACTGGTCGTCCCAGTCCCCCAGAACGGGTCGAGGACGGTGTCGCCGTACACGGAGTACATGTTCACGAGGCGGTACGGCACCGCGAACGGGAACGCGCCGGAGCGCTCGCGGAGGTCGGGGTCGGCGAGCGTCTGGCGTTCGCCGCGCAGGCCGTCCCAGACGTCCGAGAACCACCGGTTGCGTTCCTCCCAGAAGTACGCGGCCTCGTAGCGGCGGTCGGCGCCGGGTTCGAACTCGCGGCGCCGGCCGTTCCGGAACACGAGCACGTGTTCGTGTTCGAGCGTGACGTACGCGTTCGGCGGCACCATGCCGCTGCCCATGAACTTCGCCGCGGAGTTCCCGGGTTTGCGCCAGAGCACGCCGGGCAGCGGGTCGAAGCCGAGGGACTGGAACGTCTGCGTGACGCGGGCGTGGTTGTCGTAGACGCGGAACCGGTCGAGGGTGCGGGTGGCGTCGCCGACGTTCACGACGGCGATGCCGCCGGGCGCGAGGACGCGCGCGACCTCCTGCCACGCGTCGTCGAGGACGGACAGCATCAGGTCGTGCGCGCGGTCGCCGTCGTCGTCAGCGAGCGCGTCGCCGATTTCGGGGTCGAGGGCGGCGAACACGTCGTCCCACATCGCAATCATGGGGTACGGCGGGGACGTGACCACGAGGTCGACGCTGTCGTCGGCGAGCGGGAGGTCGCGGGCGTCGCCGACGTGGACGCGGTGCGTGGTCTCCATTCAATGCACCGTCTCCGGCGCGCCACGTAGTCGTTTCGCCGACAAGACAGCCGGGAGCCCCGGCCGTCAGGCGTCGTTCATGCGACGGCTGTCGGTCGTCTCGCAGACGAGGCACTCGCTGACGCGGTACGGTTCCCGCGAGCACTCCGCGTGCGTGGCGTCGCTGTTCTCGACGCGTAACTCAATCTGGACGGCGTGGCGGGTCTCTCGCTCGCAGTGCGGGCAGAACTCCGTCAGCGACGACTCGGGTTGTGCGGTGGTCATTGCGTTCGACGTGTCGGCCCACTAGAGCATAAACCGGGAACTCCGTGGACGCCGCTTAACGCCGTTTAACCCGAGTTTCCGCCGAGTCAGCGCGTCTCGCCGCCGGTGACGAGACCGCCGTGCGGTCGAACCAGAAAGGACACCCGCGGCCGACGAACCTAACTGGGCGCGCGCTAATTGTTCACACGCCGGGTCGGCTTCGTCGGGACGCGACTCCGAAGGAACGGCCCGCACCCTCCGTCCTCACGTACCTTTCGCGCACACGTGAACTGTTGAGCCGCCAGTACCGCTGTTTCTGGACTGGTGCGACACGCGTATCTGCTCGCCGTCGAGTCACTGGAGCGAGAGCGGTGCGCGCGGAGAGCGGAGAACGGGGAGAGTGAGAGGCGAACGGGAGGAGAGCGCAGAACGGGGAGAGTGAGAGGCGAACGGGAGGGGAACGGGGGAAGGAGACCACGTCGAGAACCGGATTAACGACCGATTAGAGCAGGTCTTCGATGGTGTCGGCGACTTCCTCGGGGGTGTCGCCGACGGGGACGCCCGCGTCGTTGAGCGCGTTGATTTTGGACTCCGCAGTGCCGGTGCCGCTGCCGGAGACGATGGCGCCCGCGTGGCCCATGCGTTTGCCCGGCGGCGCGGTGCGGCCGGCGATGAACCCGGCGACCGGCGTGTCCATGTTCTGCGCGATGTACTCGGCGGCCTCCTCTTCGTCCTCGCCGCCGATTTCGCCGCACATCACGACGGCCTCGGTGTCCGGGTCGTTCTCGAACAGTTCGAGGGCGTCGATGAAGTCCGTGCCGATGATGGGGTCGCCGCCGATGCCGATGGCGGTCGTCTGGCCGATGCCGCGGGACGTCAGCGAGTCGACGACCTGGTAGGTGAGGGTGCCGGAGCGCGAGACGAGACCGACGTTCCCCGCCTCGAAGATGTTGCCGGGGAGGATGCCGAGTTTCGCCTCGCCGGGCGTGATGATGCCGGGGCAGTTCGGGCCGATGAGGCGGGTGCCGACCTCGCCCAGGCGCTTGTTCACTTTCGCCATGTCCTGGGTGGGGATGCCCTCGGTGATGGCGACGACGAGGTCGAGGTCGGTGTCGAGGCCCTCGAAGATGGCGTCCGCGGCGAACGCCGGCGGCACGAAGACCACGGAGGCGTCCGCGTCCTCCGCCTCGACGGCCTCGTTGACCGTGTCGTAGACGGGGACGCCGGCGACCTCCTGGCCGCCCTTCCCGGGCACCGCGCCCGCGACGACGTTCGTCCCGTACTCAATCATCTGTTCGGCGTGGAACTTGCCCTCGCCGCCGGTGATGCCCTGTACCACGACGCGGGTGTCGTCGTCGACTAGTACACTCATTGGTCTACCTCCGTGGCTTCCTCGTCAGCGTATTCGACGGCGCGCTGCACGGCGCCCTCGAGCGTTTCCTCCACGGTGACGAGTTCGTCGTTCAGAATCTCGCGGCCCTCGGCGGCGTTCGTGCCGGCGAGGCGCACGACGACCGGTTTCGGAATCTCGTCGAACTGTTCGAGGGCGCTGTTGATGCCCTTCGCGACTTCGTCGCCGCGCGTGATGCCGCCGAAGATGTTGAACACGACGCTGTCGACGTTCTCGTCGCTGAACACCATGTCGAGGGCGTTCGCGACGCGTTCGGCTTTCGCGCCGCCGCCGATGTCCAGGAAGTTCGCGGGCTTGCCGCCGTAGTAGTCGACGAGGTCGAGCGTCGTCATCACGAGACCGGCGCCGTTGCCGATGATGCCGACGTTGCCGTCGAGGCGGACGTAGTCGAAGCCGTACTCGTTGGCCTTGGCTTCGAGGTCGTCCTCGGCGGCTTCCTCCTCCATCTCGGCGAGCCCGGGCTGGCGGAACAGCGCGTCCTCGTCGATGTTCATCACGGCGTCCGCGGCGACGACTTCGTCGTCCGCGGTGACCATCAGGGGGTTGATTTCGACGTCGCTACCGTCGCGGTCTTCGAAGAGGTCGTACAGCGTCGTGACGACGCTGGCGACGTCGCG
>JBDGQF010000041.1:0-3247 GCA_042219255.1 Halobacterium sp.
ACCTCGTGGACGCCGACCTCTCCGGGCTCACCGTCGTCTACGACGCGATGCACGGCAGCGGGCGCGGCGTCACCGACGCCCTCCTCGAATCGGCGGGCGCCGAGGTGATTCGTGAGCGCTGCGACCGCGACCCGGACTTCGGCGGGACGCCGCCCGAACCAGACGAGGCGAACCTCCAGGGACTGGCGCTCGCCGTCGACGAACACGACGCCGACCTCGGCATCGCCAACGACGGGGACGCCGACCGCGTCGCCGCCGTCACGCCCGAGCGCGGCGTCCTCGACGGCAACGAGTTCTTCGTGCTCGCGTACGACTACCTCCTGGAAGCCGACAGCGGCCCCGCGGTGCGCACCGTCTCCACGACGTTCCTCGTCGACCGCATCGCGGAAGCGCACGGCTGCGAGGTCGTGGAGACTCCGGTCGGGTTCAAGTGGGTCGCGGCGGCGATGGGCGACAACGACGCGCTGTTCGCGGGCGAGGAGTCCGGCGGCTACACGATGCGGGGGCACGTCCGCGAGAAGGACGGCGTGCTGATGGCGCTGGTCGCGGCGGCCGCCGCGTCCGAACAGTCTCTGGACGGCCGCCTGGACGACATCGCGGCCGAGTTCGGGGAAATCCACCAGGACAAGGTGAGCGTGGGCTGTCCGGACGACCGCAAGCCCGTTGTGCTGGACGAGCTCGCCGACCGCCTCCCGGAGGAGGTGGCTGGCGTCGCGGTCGACCGCGTGAACGACGCGGACGGCTTCAAAATCCTGCTCGAGGACGGGTCGTGGCTGCTCGTCCGGCCGTCCGGGACGGAGCCGAAGATGCGAGTGTACGCGGAAGCCGGCAGTGAGGAACGCGTCGAAGAACTGCTGTCGGCCGGCCGCGACCTCGTCGGACCGCTGGTCTAGTTATCGGTCGCCCGCAGGACGCCGCGGTAGCGGTCGCCCTGGTTCTCGCAGTCGAAACCCAGGGAGTCGTAGAACGGCTTCACTGACGGGTCGAACTCGGCGGTGAGCGGCGTCCACAGGCCGGCGGCGTGCGCGACGAGCGCGCTCCCGATGCCCTGGTCGCGCCGCCGGCGCCGCACTGCGACTGCCTCGACGTGCGCGCCGTCCTCGCGCTCGACGGCGACGAGCGCGCCGACGATGCGGTTGTCGTGGTCGGCGACGACGACGGTGCCGGCGTCGATGCGGCGCTCGGTCGTCGCCGCGGAGAGTTCGAGGTCGGCGCCGTCGACGACCCGCAGCACGCCGAGGTGGTCGCGTGGCGACGCGCGACGGACGACGACGCCCTCGGGCGGGTCGGCGGACGGCACGCCGCCGGCGTCGTCGCCTGCCGTCACGCTACCCACCCCTGATGAGTCGCAGCACCCGCACGTGGTCGGCGTCCACCTGCTGGTCTTCCGGCACCGGCGTGCCGTCGACCATCACGGAGACCTCGTGCGGGCTCAGGTCGATTCGTCCGAGGAGGTCGGCGTACGTCGCGTCCTCGACGTCGAACTCGTGGGTGTCCTCGCCGACCACCTCGACGGTCACGCGCATACGCCGGGGTAGCCGGCGGACGGCCTTATGGGGCGCGATTGGGCGTCACGCGGTCGACTCCGCGCCGGCGCCGTCGGCGGCCGCTGTCTCGTCGCCGTCTCCGTCGCCGTTGCTGTCGCCGTCTCCGTCGCCACCGCTCCGGCGGCGACGGACGGCCTGATAGACGGAGGTGGCGACGCCGCCGAGGCCGAACAGGAGGACGAGGAACTCCACGACGCCGCCGACGACTGGGACGTGGCCGACGAGGTAGACGGCGGCGACGCCGGCGAACAGCGCGAGCCAGCGGTGCTCGCGGTCGGCCAGCGACAGCAGCCACGCGCCGACGGCGTACTCGCCCCAGACGAACGACAGCAGGACGACCAGGACGAACAGGAAGATGCCGAGGACGCCCAGCGGGATGCCGACGATGGTGAGGAACAACAACACGAGCAGCATCGGCGTGCCGACGAGCACGGCAAACCCGGCGCCGAGCGCGCGCAGCGGCCGCTCGGTGGGGCCTGCCGCGACCGTCTCGGACGTCCCCGGGAACGCGACGAGGAGGATGGCGCCGACGACGACGGTCAACAGGAGGCTGTAGACGGTGAACACCCAGTCGGCGATTGCGGGCAGGCCCGGGACCGGCGACACGGAGAGGCCTGGGTCTTCGCGGAGTTCGCCGCCGACTGTCGCGCCGTCCGCGACCGAGATGTCGCCGTCGTACACGAAGTCGCCGCCGACCTGGGCCGTGGGCGCGAGCGTGATGCTGCTGGCGCCGACGCGCGCGGTGCCGCCGACTGTCCCGGCCAGCGAGAACGACCCCGTGCCGGCGGCCAGGTCGCCGCGGACCACGCCTGACTGCGTGACGTCGACGCTGCCCGCGCCGACGTCCACGCTCCCCTCGACGGTGCCAGCGATGCGCACCGACCCGGCGGCGCCGTTCACGTCGCCGGTGACGGTACCTGACTCGGTGATGTCGACGCTGCCGGCGAATGCCTGCAGGTCGCCGTCGACGGTGCCGCGGACGACGACCGACCCGGCGGTGACCTGGAGGCCGTCGACTGTCTCGCCCTCGTCGACGACGACGGTGCCGCCGACCTGCTGGTCGGCCGCGGCGACGCCGACGAACAGGGGCGCGGTGAGGAGGACGACGAGCGCGACGGCGACTACGCGGCGGGGACTGGAGGCGTGCATGCTGCACCTGTCAGCGCCAGAACCCTTAATTCTGTGTGTGAGCGCGTGTGACACGGCAGTCTCCGGGCTGAGGGCGCGGCAGACGCGGGACGGGCGCGGAGTCGACGCCACCGCGACCGGCGCGGCCGCAGTCTCGCGGAGTTTAAGGCCGGGTAGTGCCTTTCCCGAAGCATGGCAGACGCCGCCGGCGGCCGGCAGGAAATCTGGGTGGAGAAGTACCGCCCCGAGCGACTCGAGGACATCGTCGGACACCCCTCCATCACGGACAGACTGGAGAGTTACGTCGCCCGCGACGACCTCCCCCACCTGCTCTTTGCAGGCCCGGCGGGCACCGGGAAGACGGCGAGTTCGGTGGCTATCGCGAAGGAACTGTACGGCGACGACTGGCGGGAGAACTTCCTGGAACTGAACGCCAGCGACGAGCGCGGCATCGACGTGGTGCGCGACCGCATCAAGAACTTCGCGCGCACGTCGTTCGGCGGGTACGACTACCGCGTCATCTTCCTGGACGAGGCGGACGCGCTCACGGACGACGCGCAGTCCGCGCTCCG
>JBDGQF010000039.1:0-3245 GCA_042219255.1 Halobacterium sp.
GCAGGCGCTGCGGGACATCCAGGACGCGCGCCGCGAGTACCAGGACGTCTACGTCGCGGACAAGTCCCGGACGTTCAACACCGACCTCCAGCACACCATCGAGACGCGGAACCTGCTGGACGTCGCGGAAGCCATCACGATGGGCGCGCTCGCCCGCGAGGAGTTCCGGGGCGCGCACTGGCGGAAAGAACACCAACAGCGCAAGGACGACGAGTACCTCAAGCACACGCTCGTCTCCTGGAACGACGGCGACCCGGAACTCTGGTACCGGCCGGTGCTCCTGGAGGGCGAGGAAGGCGCCTACGAGCCGAAGGAGCGCTCGTACTGACCGCGACCGCGCGGTAACCGCCGCCTCGGGCGCTGTTCTCAGCGATTCGGTTCGTATTCTGCGAACGCTGCAGTCTCGGGAGTCACATCATCCGCCGTCAGTCCCGTTCCCGCCGCTGCCACCGCTCCCGTCACCGCCTCCGCCACTGCCGCCGCAGCCGTCACAGCCGCCGCTCCCGCCGCTACTCTTGTTCTGGCCGCCGCACGTGCAGTTCCCGTCGCACCGACAGAACGGCTGGTCGGCGCCGGACTGGGAGACGCGCGGCTTGAGGACGTACTCGCCGTCGCGCTCGACGACGGTGACGTCCACGACGAACGAGACGGTGTCGCCGCCGTCGACGGTGAACTCGTCGCGGACTTTGAGGCGGTCGCTGGGCAGGCGGACGGACGCGGACTCGTTCGCGCTCGCGTTCTCCAGGGTGGCGTTCACGTCCGCGACGCGGATTGCGACCCGGCGGTACGTGCCGTTCGCGACGTCCACGGTGTCCAGCAGAGTGGCGTTCTGTCCCTGGAGGCGCGTCAGGTCGACGGTCCGGTTGGGGACGTCGTAGGTAACCCAGTGGTCGCGGTGTCGGTGGTCGTGGCCGCTGTGGTCGCCGCGCCACTCGTCGGCGCGCTGGAGGCTGACCTGCGTGATGGTGACGTTCAGGTGTTTGAAGTCCTCGATGGCGTTCTCCTGGTCGCTGACGTAGACCGCGACGGAGCCATCGCTCGGCCCGGCGGCGCCGAGACAGCCGGCGAGCGCGGCTATGGCGAGGACGCTGCACGCGAGCAGGACGCGCTCCATGCGTCGACCCGCGAGCGGACGGCCGGTAAGCGTGCTGGCCGCTCCGGCGCCGGCCGTGGCGGGGCGCGCGTCAGAAGCCGAGCGCGTCCAGGAGGTCGAAGCCAACGTCGAAGTACCGGACGAGCCGGTAGCCCAGCCAGATGCCCACGATGCCCATCACGCCCGCCAGGTTCGGCGGCGCGGGAATCGGGATGCGCAACGACGCGAACACGGCGCCGACGACGAGTCCGGTGAGCGTCGCGGCGGCGACGAACGCGAGATTCATGCCTGTCCGGTAGGCGCGGCGGCCGTCAAAAGGAACGGGGTCGCGGTCAGTCCGAGCGGTACTCCTTGCGGAACCCGCGGAACTCCGTGCGGTGGGCTTCCTCGTCGGCGAGCAGCGTCACCGCCAGGTCTTCCGTGACCGGGTCGTCGGCGTCCTTCGCGGCGCTGATGAGCGCGCGGTACGTCTCGATTGCGCCCTCCTCGGCGTCCAGCACGCCGTCGATGACCGAAAGCACGTCCGTGGTGTCCTCGGGGGGCTGGAGGCTGTGCTGGCGGGCCTCGAACTCCGCGGACGCCGGCGGCTGTTCGTCCAGTTGCTTCAGGCGCTCGCCCAGTTGCTCGGCGTGCCCGAGTTCCTCCTGGATGTCCGCCTGCAGGGACTCCTTGATTTCCTCGGCGCGCACGCCGTCGAGGACGATGGAGTTGGTCATGTAGTTCATCACGGTCTCGATTTCGTCGCCGTACGCCTTCCGGAGGAGGCGCGTGACCTCTTCGCTGGTCATACACACGGTACACGACCGACCCGTATAGAACTAGGTGGAGCGGGGACGCCCGCGCTTACTTCCCGCGGCGCACGCGCTTCATGTGCTTCTTGCGCTGTTTCAGGAGCTGCTTCGTGCCGATGTCGGTGCGCACGCGCAGGCCCTCCGGGAGGTCGCCGAGCGCCGCGGACACTTCCGTCTCGGCGTCCGGAATCGAGGAGCCGAACCCGGTGACGGCGTACGACCGCGAGGTGGTCGTGTAGATGCCGTCCTCGCGTGCGTCGACGCTCGCGTAGAACAGTTTGGCGTCACCGAACTGCGAGCGGTCGACGTCGATTCGCGTACCGCCCTCGGGGTCGGTGGGGTAGCCCTCGGGGACGACGTACTTGCAGACGGTGGCGACGTCCGCGAACTCGAGGTCTGGGAGCGTGTCGTCGTCGCGCGCCGCGGTCAGGACGTCGATGAGCGGCGTCTCCATCGTCGGGAGCGTGTTGAGTGCTTCGGGGTCGCCGAAGCGCGCGTTGAACTCGACGACTTTCGGGCCGTCGTCGGTGAGCATGAACTGGCCGTAGAGGACGCCGCGGTACGACGGCATCGCGTCCACGACGGCTTCCAGCGTCTCCACGCAGGCGTCGTACTCGTCGTCGGTCATGAACGGGAGCGTCCACTCCGTGGACGTGTAACTCCCCATGCCGCCCGTGTTCGGGCCTTCGTCGCCCTCGAACGCGCGGCCGTGGTCGTGGGCCGCGGGCGTCACGCGGACGTCGCGGTTCGCGACGAACGCCTGCACGGTGACTTCCTCGCCCTCCAGGCGTTCCTCGACGACCCACTCCTCGTGGCCCGAGGAGCGCACGTAGTCGGCGGCCTCGTCCTTGGACACCTGGTCGCCGGTGACGCGGACGCCCTTCCCGCCGGTGAGGCCGGCGGGCTTGACGGCGACGTCGTCCTCGGCGGACTCGACGTACTCGGCGGCGGCCTCCGGGTCGTCGAACGTCTCGTAGCCGGCGCGCCCGGGGACCTCGTTGTCGGCCATGAAGTCCCGCTGGAACGTCTTGTCCGTCTCGATGCGGGCGTCGGCCTGTTTCGGGCCGAACGCGTACACGTCCTCGTCGGCGAGCGCGTCCACGACGCCGGCCGCGAGCGGGCCTTCCGGGCCGACGACGGCGAGCGTCGCGTCGACGTCGAGCGCGTAGTCGACGACGGCGTCGGTGTCCTCGGTGTCGAGTCCGCGGAAGTCGTCGGCGAGGCGGTCGATGCCGGGGTTGCGGTTGCCCGCGCAGGCGTAGAGGTCGCAGTCGTCGGCGAGCGCGTCGGCGATTGCTTGTTCTCGGCCGCCGCCGCCGACCAGCAGGACGCGTTCTGTCATACACAGATGGAGTGAGCAA
>JBDGQF010000218.1:0-3240 GCA_042219255.1 Halobacterium sp.
CTGGACGCCGCCCGCGACCGCGGGTTCCAGGTGCTCGTGGAAGTCCACGACCGCGACGAACTCGACCGCGCAGTCGCGGCGGGCGCCGACATTATTGGCGTGAACAACCGCGACCTCGCGAAACTCGAAGTCGACCTGTCGACGTTCGAGACGGTGGCGCCGCACGCGCCCGAGGACGCGACAGTGATTGCCGAGAGCGGAATTGGCTCCCCCAGTGACGCCCGACGGATGCGAGAGGCCGGCGCGGACGGCCTGCTCGTCGGAAGCGCCATCATGGACGGGGACGTAACCGAGAACACGGAGACCATCGTGAACGCATGAGTTCAGAATCCACACGCGACGACCGGCAGCGACTCGGCAAGTTCGGGGAGTACGGCGGCCAGTACGTCCCCGAAGTGTTGATGCCGGCAGTCGAGGAACTCGCGGACGCCTACGAGCGCTACGTCCTCGAAAACGAGGACGGCTTCGTGGACGACTTCCGGAGTCGCATCCGCGAGTTCGGCGGCCGGCCGACGCCGCTGTCCCGCGCGGACAACCTCAGCGAGGGCTACGACCTGGACGTCTACCTGAAGCGCGAAGACCTCCTGCACGGCGGCGCGCACAAACTCAACAACGCGCTCGGCCAGGTGTTGCTCGCGAAGTACATGGGCAAAGAGCGCATCGTCGCGGAGACCGGCGCCGGCCAGCACGGCACGGCGACGGCGATGGCGTGCGCGTACCTCGACATGCCCTGCGAGATTTACATGGGCCGCACGGACGTGAACCGCCAGCGCCCGAACGTCTTCCGGATGCGCATCCACGACGCCGACGTCAACCCCGTGGACGTCGGCTCCGGCACGCTGAAGGAAGCCATCAACGAGACGATGCGGGACTGGGCGACGAACGTCGAGGACACGCACTACGTTATCGGCAGCGTCGTGGGGCCGCACCCGTTCCCGGCGATGGTGCGTGACTTCCAGTCCGTCATCAGCGAGGAGGTGCGCGCGCAGTCCGTCGAACAGCTCGGCGAACTGCCGGAGGCAGTGATTGCGTGCGCGGGCGGCGGGTCGAACACGATGGGCGCGTTCTCCGCGTTCGTCGGTAGCGCAGCACTCCCGGGCGCGCCGGAGGGCACCCAGTCGCCGGCGCCGGACGTCGACCTGCTCGCCGTCGAGGCCGGCGGCTCCAGCCTCGCCGTGGACGCCGAGGAGGGGTACGCGCCGAACTCCGCCAGCCTCTCCACGGGCACTGAGGGCGTGCTGCACGGCGCGCGCACGAAACTCCTCCAGACCGAGGAGGGCCAGATTGTCGAATCGCACTCCGTGAGCGCGGGTCTCGACTATGCTGGCGTCGGCCCGGAACTCGCACACCTCGTGGACGAGGGGCGCGTCCAGCCAGTGAACGTCGACGACGACGCCGCGCTGGAGGCGTTCCACCGGCTCTCCCGCGAGGAGGGCATCATTCCGGCGCTGGAGTCCAGTCACGCCGTCGCGTACCTCGAACACTACGACGGCGACGGCCCCGTCGTCGTGAACGTGTCCGGCCGTGGCGACAAGGACCTGGACACCGTCATCGAGGAGTCGACGGCGCGCGACATCGCGGGCGCGCCGTCGATGGAGGTGTTCGAGGAGTGACCGACAGCGAGATTCGCGCGGCGTTCGAGGACGGCCCGGCGCTCGTCTCCTACATCGCGGCTGGCGACCCCAGCGTCGAGGCCACGGAGGAGTACGTGCAGGCGCTCGTGGACGGCGGCACGGACGTCGTCGAACTCGGCCTGCCGTTCTCGGAACCGGTCGCGGAGGGCGAGACCATCCAGAACGCCATCAAGCGCGCGCTCGACGCCGGCATGACGCCGGACGCCTACCTCGACCTGGTGCGCGACCTGGACGTGGACGCGCCCATCGTCTGCATGACGTACTACAACCTCATCTACCAATACGGTTCCGAGCAGGGGCCAGCGGAGTTCGTCGCGGCCGCTGCGGAGGCGGGCGTCTCCGGGTTCGTCGTGCCAGACCTCCCGGTCGACGAGTCCGGGCCGCTGTACGAGGCGTGCCGCGAGCACGGCCTCGACCTCATCTTCATCGTCGCGCCGACGACGACCGAGGAGCGCCTCGAACGCATGCTCGACCGGACGACCGGGTTCGTGTACGTGCAGGGCCGCCTCGGCACGACCGGCGCTCGCGAGGACGTCAGCGAGGAGACGCCGGAAGCGCTCGAACGCCTCCGCGACGCCGACGTCCCGAAAGCCGTCGGGTTCGGCATCTCGTCGGGCGAGCAGGCCCGCGAGGTGGTCGCGAGCGGCGCGGACGGCGTCATCGTCGGCAGCGCGTACGTCGACGTCATCGCGGAGGGCGTGGAGAACGACCGCCCGACTTCGGAAGTCGCCGACCGCCTTGAGGCGCTGGCCGCGGAACTGAAGGCCGGCGCGCGGAAGGGACTGCCAGAACCGGAACGCAAATAGCCAACCGTTTGCTACCAATTCACAATGACAGCAGGGAAGACAGCGCGACTCGACCGCATCGGCCGGGACGGCCGGTTCGTCACCATCCCGATGGACCACGGCATCACACTCGGCGCGGTAGACGGCCTCGTCGACATCGAATCCACCATCGACGCCGTCACCAGCAACGGCGCCGACGCCGTGCTCACGCAGAAAGGCATCGCGCCGCGCGTCCACGGGAACAAGAACGACGCCGGCTACATCGTCCACCTGAACGCCTCCACGACCATCGGCCCGGACGCGAACGACAAACGCCTCACGGGCACCGTCGAGGAAGCCGTGCGCGCCGGCGCCGACGCCGTCTCCTTCCACATCAACGTCGGCAGCGACCACGAACCAGACCAGATTACGCAACTCGCCGAACTCACCGACGAGGCCGAACGCCTCGGCATGCCCGTGCTCGCGATGGCGTACGCGCGCGGCCCCGGCGTCGACGAACACGACGCGGAGAGCCTCGGGCACGCCGTCCGCCTCGCGGAGGAAGTCGGCGCGGACGTCGTGAAGACCGCGTACTCGGGTGACAGCGAGAGCTTCGAGCGCGTCACCGAGTCCACAATCAAGCCCGTCATCATCGCGGGCGGCAGCCCCGACACCGACCGCGCGACCCTGGAGAACGTCCGCGGCGCGATGGACGCCGGCGCCGCCGGCGTCTCCATGGGCCGGTCGGTGTTCCAGCACGAAGACCCCGCAGCGATAACGTCGGCCATCGAGGCCGTCGTCCACGAGGACGCCAGCGCGGAGGAAGCGCTCCGCGACGCCGG
>JBDGQF010000248.1:0-3212 GCA_042219255.1 Halobacterium sp.
AGCGTCATCCGGAAACTGGAGCGCGGCGACAGCCTCCCGAGCGACGACGTCCGCGAGAAGCTCGAGCGCAAACTCGGCATCTCGCTGACGGAGTCCGGCGGCTCCACCGACGAGGACTGGTCGTCCGACAGCGACAGCGCGGGCCTGACGCTCGGCGACAAAGTCCGGCGGAAGGACTGACTGACTCGTAGAGCGATGGTAGCGGGGGAGCAGGCCGCCTGGCAGTTCCCGCCGACCTCGGAACGTTTTTCGCGCGCCGGGACGCGCTATCCGACGTGTTCGTACTCGTCAACCTGAAGGCCTACCCATGCGACCCGGTGGCAGTCGCGGAAGCTGCCAGGGACGTCGCCGAAGCGACAGACACGACTATCGCCGTCGCGCCGCAGGCCGCCGACGTCGCGCGCGTCGCCGAGACTGGCGCGACCACCTTCGCCCAGCACGTCAGTCCCGTCTCGCACGGTAGTCACACGGGGAGCGTGCTCGCGGAGAGCGTCGCGGACAACGGCGCGGAGGGCACGCTCCTCAACCACAGCGAGCACCGCCGGAAGCTCGCGGACATCGACGGGAGTCTGGACGCCGCCGAGCGCGTCGGCCTCGATACCGTCGTCTGCGCGAACAACCCCGAGCAGGTCGCCGCCGCGGCCGCGCTCGGTCCGGACGCGGTGGCAGTCGAACCGCCCGAACTCATCGGGACGGGGACGCCAGTGTCGCAGGCCGACCCGGACATCGTGGAGGACGCCGTCGCCGCCGCCGAGCGCGTCGACCCGAGCGTGGACGTGTACTGCGGCGCCGGCATCAGCACGGGCGACGACCTGGCGGCGGCGCGCGAACTCGGCGCGAGCGGCGTCCTGCTGGCGTCCGGCGTCGCGAAAGCCGACGACCCGCGCGCGGCCTTAGAAGACCTGGTCGCCCCGCTCTCCTGACGCGACGCCACACTTTATCGCCGCCGAGTGCGACGACCACCCATGGCCGAAGAACGCGTCGCCATCGTTACAGCGGCCGGTCGCGGCATCGGGGAAGCGTGCGCACGGAGACTCACCCAGGACGGCTACACGCCGGTCTTGTTGTCGAAGTCCGGCGCCGCCGTCGACGTCGCCGACGACCTCGGCGGCGTCGGGTTCCAGGGTTCCGTCACCGACCCGGACGACCTCGCGGCGCTCGTGGAAGCGGCGGAGGAACGCTACGGCCGCATCGACGCCGTCGTGAACAACACGGGCCACCCGGCGACCGGCGACCTCCTCGACATTTCCGACGACGCCTGGCACGAGGGCCTCGACCTCGTGCTGTTGAACGCCGTCCGGACGGCGCGCCTGGTCACGCCGACGATGGTCGAGCAGGGCGGCGGCGCCATCGTGAACATCTCGACGTTCTCCGCGTTCGAACCGAGCGCACAGTTCCCGGTCTCCTCGGTTCTCAGGGCCGGCCTCGGTAGCTTCACGAAACTGTTCGCCGACCAGTACGCCGAGGACGGCCTCCGCATGAACGCCGTCCTCCCGGGATTCACCGACAGCTACGAGGTGGACGAGGAGACACGCGAGGACATTCCGATGGGGCGGCCCGCGCGAACCGCCGAAATCGCGGACGCCGTCGCCTACCTCTGCTCGCCGCAGGCGAGTTACGTCACGGGCCAGAACCTCCGCGTCGACGGCGGCCTCACCGAGTCGGTGTAGGCGTCTCTGTCGTGCCGTCCTGGGCTACTGCGCTTCGATGACGTAGCTGTTGTCTCCGCGCCGCCGGAGGACGCTCTCTTCGCGGAGTTTCACGATGCGGCCCGTGGGCTGGTCGACGACGTCGTGGTCGGCGTCCGTGCGCGCGAGGCGGCCGACGACCTGTGCTTTCGGCGGCGCTTGCGCGGCGCCACAGTCGTAGATGGTGAGGAGTTCGCCGCCGTCCGCCGCCTCGTAGACGATGACGTGCGCGTGGCGCGCCAACTGCCAGGCGTCCGCGCCGGCGCTCGGGAGTTTGTTCACGCCGGACGGTGGCGGGCCGCGACCAAAAGCCTACGCTCCCGGCGCGCTACTCGAAGTCCTCCAGTGAGACCTGGCCGCGCTGCTCGCGCCAGTCGTCGTCCGCGCCCAGGGTGTCCGCGTCCCCGTCATCGGCGTCCGCGCCGCGTCCGGTTGTCGCGTCGCCGCCCGCGCTCTCGTAGCCGTCGAGGCTGGCCTGCTCGCGCTCGGAGAAGTCCAGGTTCGAGACGCGCACGCCGACCTTCCGCACGTCCTCGCCGACGAACTCGTCGAGCAGTTCCTGCGTCACCTCGTCCACCAGTTCCGGGTCGTCCACCGGCCCGGGCAGGGACTCGGCGCGCGTGTGGACGTCGTACGGCGGCGTCACCACCTTCACGCCGATGGTGCGGTAGAACGCGTCCTTCCTGCTGGCGCGGTCTGCGACCGCGTCCGCGAGCGCCGCGACCTGCTCCCGTATGCGCTGTTCGTCGTCGGTCGCGCCGTCGAACGACGACTCGCGAGAGAGGCTCTTTGGCTTCCCCCTGGGTTCGACGGGCCGGTTGTCCTCGCCGCGGGCGCGCCGGTGGAGTTCGCGGCCGCGGTCACCGAACCGCTCGGCTAGCTCGTAGGGGTCTGCGGCCGCGAGGTCGCCCGCGGTCTCGATGCCCATCTCGCGGAGTTCTCGCGCGCGGACGGGGCCGACGCCGTGGACGTCCGCGACGTCGATTGGCGCGAGGAACTCCCTGACTTCGCCGGGTTTCACGACGACGAGGCCGTCCGGTTTGTCGTAGTCGCTGGCGAGTTTCGCGGTGCTCATGTCGGGTGCGACGCCGACGCTCGCTGGCACGCCGACCTCGCGCTGGATGCGCTGTTTGACGTGGCGCGCGAACCCGTCCGCGACCTCCCACGCGGTGCGGCCGGTGACGTCGAGGTACGCCTCGTCGATGCTCACCTCGCGGACGGTGTCGCCGAGGTCGTACAGAATCTCCTTGACCTGGCCGCCGACCTCCTGGTAGTAGTCCATGTCCACGGGCCGGTAGTAGCCGGCGTCCGGGTCGTCCGGGTTGTCCGCCTTCCGCGGCAGGCGGTCGAGCGCGGCGCTGATGGCTTGCGCGCTCTCCACGCCGTACTCGCGGGCCTCGTAGCTCGCGGTCGCGACGGCGCCGACGGTCTTCCCGTCCTGGTAGCCCATGCCGACGACGACCGGTTCACCGCGGAGTCCGGGTTCGCGGCGGCGCTCGCAGCTGGCGTAGAAGCAGTCCATGT
>JBDGQF010000202.1:0-3199 GCA_042219255.1 Halobacterium sp.
CCAGCACCTCAACGCCGCCCAGCGGAAACTGCTCTCGGTCGTCTTCGAGGCGTGAGCGCGCCAGGGCCGCCCCCTGAGTACTCCTCGCACGCCGGAAGGTGTCACGCTCCACATCACTACATCGAGGTAGTCGACCTAAACCGCCGCGGCGACGACACGTTGTATGGCCGGGACACAGGACAGCGATGACTGAGCGGGACGCGGGCGCGAACGGCGACGGCGTCGACGGGACGGCGACAGTCCTCGTCGTCGAGGACGAAACACCGCTCGCGGCACTCTACGAGCGGTGGCTGAGCGACGCGTACCGCGTCCGCGTCGCGAACACCGGCGGGGACGCCCTCGACCGCTTCGACGGCGCGGTGGACGTCGTCCTCCTCGACAGGCGCCTCCCAGACCGCCCCGGGAGCGAGGTCCTGGAGCGAATCCGGGGCCACGACAGCGACTGTCAGGTGGCGATGGTGACCGCGGTGGAACCGGACGAGGACGTCCTCGAGATGGGGTTCGACGACTAAGTCTCCAAGCCCGTGACCCGCCAGCGACTCCTGTCGGTCGTCGAGAGCCTCGTGTCGCGACAGCAGTACAGCGACGCCGTCCAGGAGTACTTCCGGTTGCTGTCGACGCGCGCCGCCATCGAGCGCACGCTCGACGGCAGCCTCGCAGACCACCCGGAGTACGACGGCCTCCGCGAGGACATCGCGGCCGTCGAAGCGGAACTCGCCGACCACGTGGCGTCGTTCACGTCCAGGGACTTCGACGCGCAGTTCCACTGGTTCTCGGGCGCGGACGCCGCGGCCGACGACTGACACCTGTCGGCGTCCCGACCAGTTATGGTGTGGGGCCGTGACGGCGGCAGTATGGACGACGTGGATACGCTCCGGCGCGGCCTCGTCGCCGCCGTCGTCGGTGGGGTCGCGGCGGGCGGCGTGTTCTCGCCGGCGGCCTCCTACCTCGACCGGTTCGCGCCGCTGTCCGGGGACGTCTGGGCGGCGACCAGCGACCACCCGCCCAGCGACGTGGACAGCCCCTACGGGGACGCGACGCTCCGGTACGACGCTCGGCGCGTCCCCGAAATCGTGGCCGAGGACGAGCGCGCGCTCTACTTCGCGGTCGGCTACGCGCACGGCACCGACCGGCTGTTCCAGATGGACTTGCAGCGCCGCCTCATGCGCGGCGAGTTGTCCGCAGTCGTCGGCGACGCGACCCTGGACAGCGACGAGTTCCACGTGCGGATGGACTTCGCGCGGGCGGCCGACGCGAACTGGACGGCGCTCCAGTCGCGCAACGAGACGGTCGCCGGCCTCCTCGCGGCGTACGCCGAGGGCGTGAACGCGGCGCGCGACGACCAGCGGCTACCGCCGGAGTTCGAACTCCTCGACTACGAGTCAGCGGCGTGGACGCCGACGGACACCCTGCTCCTGCAGTTACAGATTGCGTGGACGCTCACCGGGAGTTTCGAGACGCTGCGGCGCGCGCGCCTCCGTGACGCGCTCGGCGACGCCTACGACGAGTTGTTCCCGCGGCGCTACGACCACGACAGCCCGATTCTCCGCGACGATGCCGGCGGACGGACGGCGCGCGAGTCGCCGACGGACGCCGCAGTCCCGAGCGGCGCGCTCACGGACTACCTGTCGTCGTTCGAGTCGCCGGACGGCGTCGGGTCAAACAGCTGGGTGGTCGGCGGCGAACACACCGACAGCGGCAGCCCGGTGGTCGCGAACGACCCCCACCTTTCGCTGCTCGCGCCGCCCGTGTGGTACCAGCAACACCTCGACGCCGGCGAGTATCGGGTGCGCGGCGTGACGTTCCCGGGCGTGCCGTTCGTCGTCATCGGCGAGAACCACGCCGGCGCGTGGGGGTTCACGAACGTCGGCGCGGACGTCCTCGACGTCTACAGCTACGAGACGGACGGCGAGCGGTACCGCTACCGCGGCGAGTGGCGGGAGTTCGAGCGCGACGACCAAACCATCGCGGTGGCCGGCGGCGACGACGTGACGGTCACGAAGCGCAAGACCGTCCACGGCCCGGTCGTCGAGCGCGAGGGCGAGCGCGTCGGCGTCGCGTGGACGGGCCTGACGGCGACGGCGACCACGGACGCCGTGTACGCGTTCGCGCGCAGCGACGGCCTCGACGACTTCCGGGCGGCCGTCCGGGACTTCGACCTGCCGACCCAGCACGTCGTGTACGCCGACCGCGACGGCAACACGTACTACAAGGTCACCGGCAGGATTCCGGTGCGGCGCGTCGGCGGCCGGGCAGTCCCGGGGACGCGCGTCTTCGACGGGTCCGCGGGCGAGGGTGAGTGGAGTGGGTTCACGCCGTACGGCGAGTCGACGTGGGAGGGGTTCGTGCCGTTCGAGGAGAAGCCGGGCGTCGTGAATCCGGACTACGTCGCGACGGCGAACCAGCGCGTCGTCGACGACCCCCAGCACTATCTCGCGGAGTCGTACTCGACGCCGTTCCGCGGCGAACGCATCTACGAACTCCTCGACGACTGGACGGCCGAGGGCGACGTGACGCCGGCGGACATGCGCGCGCTCCAGACGGACGCGCTGGACACGCGCGCCCGCCGCTTCGTCCCGCGGTTCCTCGACGCCGTCGACGTCGAGTCCGCGGGCGCGCCGTTCGCGTCGCTGCCGGACTGGGACTACCGGATGACGACGGACAGCGAGGGCGCGCTCGCGTTCGCGGTGTGCTTCGACGCGTACCGCGGCGCGCTCTACCGTGAGGGGTTCGACGCCGCCGGCCTCGACGAGTCGTACTGGCCGTCGGACTGGGTGACCGTCCACCTGGGCGACGACGCGGCGTGGTTCGACCAGGAGGCGACGCCGGAGAGCGCGACGTCAGCGATGCAGACCGCGCTCGCGGACGCCGCAGCGCGAATCGACGACGAGGGCTGGGCGACGTACGGCGACTACAACGTCGCGTCCCTCGACCACCCCTTCGACCAGGCCGCCCTGAACTACCGCGGCGTCCCGACGGACGGGTCGTCCGCGACGGTGAACAACTACCGCCGGGACAGCGACGTCGGCGCGAGCTGGCGGCAGGTCGTCCCGATGGACGGCGACCCCACCGTCGTGCTCCCGGGCGGGAACGACGGCGACCCGTTCAGTCGCTCGTACGCCGACCAGCTCGGGGCGTGGGCGGACGGCGACTACTACACGTTCGACCGGACGTTCGACGACCGCGAACTCCGGTTCGG
>JBDGQF010000097.1:0-3144 GCA_042219255.1 Halobacterium sp.
GACCCCTACGGGATAGCGTCCTAAGCGCTACGCCGTTTCCTGGCTTGGCTACCCGCGCGCACAACCGTGTAGCCCGACCAGACAAATGAGAATTGCGTTACGTGCCGGGGACGCCGAGCGCCTCCAGCGACCCGACGCCGACGAGCGCGAGCGCCGCGAGGACGACGGTGGCGATGGCCCACGCGGCGACGCCGATGATGCCGGCGCGCGTCCAGCCGACGGGGTAGCGCCACTTGATGACGGCGACCCACGCGACGAGCGCGAGCAGGCCGCCGACGAGCGGGATGCCGTCGAGGAGCGCCCACGCGACGGCGCCGAACAGCGCGGTGAGGACGGCGTCGCCGTAGTCGCCGACGCCGGCGACGTGGCTCGCGGCGACGTGGATTGCGGCGCCGCCGACGAGGAGGCTGCCGGCGAACACGACGACGGAGTCGTCGAACAGGCCGAACGACTGCGCGGGCGGCGGGCCTGCCGCCAGGACTGCCGCGAGGACTGCGGTGGGCGAGAGTACTGTCATGGGTGCAGGCGACCAGACGGCGGCCGTGGACTTGAACCGTCGACACCGTCGCGCCGGATTCAGTCGATTTAGTCCGGATTCGACGGCGTGGAAGTCGCGGGGAGGGACCGATGACGTGGTGCCGTCCGGCGAAGATTTACGTGTAGCGCGACGTAGGACTGGGTATGTATCGCGCCGGCGACGAGGTAGCCCAGCGGCGGTGGCTGGACGAACTCGAGGGCGTGGCCGACGACCTGGGCCTGGACGCGGAAGCGCACGCGACGGCGAAAGACCTCTTCCTGTCCGCGGTGCCGAGCGAGGAGCGCTCGAAGCCTGCGGCCGTCGCGGCGAGCGTGTACGCGGGCGCGCTCATCGCGGGCGACCAGCGCTCCCAGACCGCCGTCGCGGACGCCGCGGACGTCTCTCGGCTCGTGATTCAGGAACGCTGGAAAGACCTCCTCGAGGAAGCAGGGTTCGAGCCGCCGTCCTGGTAGGCGGCTGGCTGGCAGCCTGACTCGACGGTAGGAGGAGTAGACTACTTCGGGTCGCGGCCGTCGCGTTCGGGCGTGAAGTTGCCGTGTTCGTCGATTTCTCCCTGGACGATGCGCGTCGAGGAGATGATGTCGCCGTCCTCGGCGCGCACGTGGTCGACGACTTCGATGTCGAGGGGGTCGTGGCCGCGCTCCTCGCGGATGTCGTTGATGCGTTTTCCGGTCTCTTCGGTCTCCGGGGAGACGACGAGCGCGTCGAACTGGGGTTCCGTGGCGATGCCGGTCGGCGAGTCGAGTTTCCTGACCTCGAAGTCGCGGTCGTACTCGTCGGCGAACGCCTCCAGTTCGTCCTCCAGGTCGGCTTTCCGTTCCTCGAACGACCGGACCTTGCGGTCGACGTGACGGGTCTGTGCGGCGAGGTCGTCGCTGGTCAACCCGACGGTGACGTCCCCGAGTTCGAACGCGCGCTCGAAGAGTCGTCGGTGGCCGTCGTGAATCGGGTCGAACGTCCCACCGAGGGCGACGTTCATACGCCGGCGGAAGTCCCGGCGGCGTTTAGCAGTTTGGGTTCAGGCGTTCCGGTCGTCGTACTCGGCGCCCTCGTCCCCGTCCTCGTTGTCGTCGACGTCGCCGATTTCCGCTCCGCCCTCGACGCCGGCTTCGGTGTCGTCGACTTCGGCCTCCGCCTCGACGTCGATGTCGACGCCGCCGTCACCGTCGCCGCCCGCCGCTTCGACGTCGACGTCGGTCTCGACCGATGCGTCCGTGTCACCGACCTCGGCTTCCGCCTCGAACCCGTCCTCGACCTCGATGCGGACTGGCTCGGAGCTGCTGTCGCCGTCCTCGGTGCTGCGGCCGAGGTGGGCGTCGAGGTTGAACACAGTGTTGAGTTCGTCCTGGACGCGGTCGATGACGCCGCCGACGAGGTCGCTCGGCGGAATCGCGGTGTACTCGTATGGGTTGTTGCCGGCGCCCTCGCTCTGGCGCTTGCGGCGCTCGACGACGTCCTCGTCGGCGAGTTCCGCGAGCGCTTCGCGGACGGTCGACGGGTAGAGGCCGGTGCCGTCCGCGACTTCCTCGCTCGTGCTCCACGGGTGCTGTCGGAGGTAGACGAAGATGCGTGCGCGCGTCTCCGTGTCGAGCACCCACGACAGGATGTCGACGACCCCCTGGTCGAACCCCGCGACGGCGCGGTCTTTCTCTTCTTCGAGTCGGCCGCGTGCCGACTGCTCGTCCCCCCCAGTGTCGTCTGTGGTGTCCTCGGACATGCGTCGTCTCGTTCAGGTCAAAAGCAGTGAGTGGATGAAAAGCCCTTCGCCCACGGCGGCCAGCGAGGGCGACTTACAGCACGAGCGACTCGTAGAGCGCGCGTTCGCCGTCTTCGTCGAGGACGCGGCGCTGGCGCTCGCTCCCTGACTCGCGGTCGTAGACGTCACGGATGCCGGAGACGCCGAGGCGCTCGCACTCTCGGTCGACGACTTCGCCGAGGCCGAGTTCGCCGGTGGCGTCACGCCGCACGAACGCCGCGTCGTGGCCGTGGCGGGTGGCGCGCCACTTGTTCTCGTCGAGGACTTCGCGGCGGAGCGCGGACTGGGCGTCGCTGTCGCCGAAGACGTCCGGGACGCCGGGGTCGGCGCCGTCCTCGTAGCGCTCGGCGTAGTCGACGACGAGCGCGTGCGTGTACTCCACGAAGGCCAATACGGCGTCCGCGTCCGCCTGGCCGTCCGGCGCACGGACTTCGACGGTGCCGTGCCCGGAGTGCGGGCGGACGTCGTACCAGAGTTCGCCGCGGTCGTCGATGCTGCCGGACTCCACCATCAGGCGCTCGAACCGCTCGAAGTCCGCGTACGAGTCGAACGCCGTCGGCATCCCCGTGTTCGGGAGACCCTCGAAGATTTTCGCGCGCGCCGACGACAGCCCCGTGTCGAAGCCGTTCCAGAACGGCGAGTTCGCGGACAGCGCCAGCATCACGGGCATGTGCCAGCGCAACTGGTTGGCGACCCAGACGGCCTTGTCCGCGTCGTCGACGCCGACGTGGACGTGCAGGCCCGCCGTCGTGTTCCGGTGCTGTGGGTACTGGATGCGCTTTAACTGCGAGCGGTACCTGGGTTTCTCCGCGTGCTCGTGTTCGCGCCACCGCGCGCCCGGGTGGAGGCC
>JBDGQF010000440.1:0-3132 GCA_042219255.1 Halobacterium sp.
GCGTAAATTCTACGATTGGCGGGCAGAATCGGTCAATCGTGGTACGAAGGCTTATGTAGACATACCTGTGAAACTATCGCACGGTGGCAAACATATGCCAGGTAATGACCAACACGGACGTCGCGACTTCCTCAGGACGACAGCAGCGGGCGCAAGCGCAGTCACACTCACCGGCCTCTCGGGCTGTACGGGAATCATCGGTGGCGGTGGCTCCAGCGGCCCGCTGACAGTCGCCGTCTACGGCGGCGTCTTCAAGGAAGTCATGGACGAACACCTGTTCAAGCCGTTCCGCGAGCAGGTGGACTTCGAAGTCGAATCGAAAGCGGCACCGACCTCCGAGGAGGCGCTCACGCAGTACGACAACGCCGTCTCCGCGGGCGAAGCCCCCGTCGACGTCGCCATCATGGCGAACACCGGCGTGCTCAAGGGCCTGAACAAAGACCTCTGGCAATTCTGGAGCCGCGACGACTTCGACAACATCCAGTACATCACTGACAGCCTCGTCAAGGAGACAGACCAGGGCGTCGCCGGCATCGGCGCGCTGTCGTGGTACATCAACCTCGTCCAGAACACGAACGAGTACAGCGAACCCATCGACTCCTGGACGGCGCTCTGGGACGACAAGCACAAGGGCAACCTCGCGCTGCTCAGTTACGCGTCGAACTCCTTCCTGCTTGAAGTCACCGCCGAAGTGCACTTCGACGGCAAGGAGATGCTGTCCAGCCGTGACGGCATCCGCCAGTGCCTGGAGAAACTCCAGGAGGTCAAGCCCCAGGCGGGCATGTGGTACGAGAACGAGGCCGAGTTCCAGTCGCGCCTCCGGAACGCCGAGGTCCCCGCCGGGATGCTGTACAACGACGTCACGCTCGTGATGAAGGACAAGGGCGCGCCCGTGCAGTCGAACTTCGTCCAGGAGGGCTCGATACTGGACTCCGGGCTGTGGGTCACGCTGAAGACCAGCGACCTCAAAGACGAGGCCCGGCAGTTCATCGACTACGCGAGCACGCCGGACGTCCAGGACACCATCGCGCGCAACCTCTACACGAGTCCGACCATCAAGCGCGAGCACTCCAGCATCGACGCCGAGACGTACGAGAAAATCGCCGGGCCCGGCCCGTCCGAGGCAATCACGCCGAAGTACGACCTGTACGTCGGGGACTCCTCGGACTGGGTCAGCGAGAAGTGGAACGAGTTCATCACTAACTGACGCATGAGTGATATCTCTCTCCGCGGCATCTCCAAGCGGTACTCTGCGGACGTGCTCGCGGTCGACGACATCGACCTCGAGATAAACAGCGGCGAGTTCGTCACGCTCGTCGGCCCCTCCGGTTGCGGGAAGACGACGACGCTGCGGACGATTGCGGGCTTCGAGCAGCCGACCACGGGCGAAGTCTACATCGGCGGCGAGGACGTCACGGACGCGCCGCCCTACGAGCGCAACACGGGCATGGTGTTCCAGGACTTCGCGCTGTTCCCGCACCTGACCGTCCACGAGAACGTCGCGTACGGCATGCGCGCCGACGGCGGCTACTCGGAGGAGGAAATCGACGCGCGCGTCCAGGAGATGCTGGAACTCGTCGAACTCCCCGAGACGGGCGACCGCAAGCCCGAACAGCTCTCCGGCGGCCAGCAGCAGCGCATCGCGCTCGCCCGCGCGCTCGCCCCGAAGCCGGACGCGCTCCTCCTCGACGAACCGCTCGCGAGCCTCGACAAGAAGCTCCGCGAGCAGATGCAAGTGGAGTTGCGCCGCATCCAGCAGGAAGTCGGCATCACCACCGTCTTCGTCACGCACAACCAGGAGGAGGCGTTGACGATGTCCGACCGCCTCGCCGTGATGAACGAGGGCGAGTTCGAGCAGGTCGGCCCGCCGGGCGACGTGTACAACGAGCCGGAGACGCGGTTCGTCGCGGACTTCATCGGCACCGCGAACATCTTCGACGGCGAGGTCGCAGAGACGGCCGACGGCTTCGCGACCGTTGACTGCGGCGACGTCCAGGTCGAGTCGACGGCGCCCGGCGGCACCAGCGTCGGCAAGGACGTCTCCGTCGTCGCGCGGCCGGAGCGACTCCAGTTCGCGTCCGCGGCGACGGACGGCGGCGCGGAGGCGGCCGAGAACGTCTTCGAGGGCGAAATCACGTTCCGGCGCCACCTCGGCAGCAGCGTCGAGTACCGCATCGAGACCCCGGACGGCCGGGAACTCGTTGTCGCCAGGCAGAGCGGCCTCGAGGAGTACCAACCGGGCGAGGAAGTGACGGTCTCCGTCGACGCCGACGACTGTCGGCTCGTCAACACATAGATGGCAGCCGAAACATCAACGAGCGGCGGCGAGTCCGGGCGCGCGGGCCTCAAGCAGAACGCCAAGTACTACATCCTCTCGTACCCGCTGGCGTGGCTCGTGTTCGTGTTCCTCGTGCCGCTGGGGATGCTGTTCGTGTTCAGCTTCTGGGTGAACGTCCCCAGCGCCGGCTACAAGGCGGGGTTCACGCTCGAGAACTACGTCCGGTTTTTCACCACGTCACTGTACGTCGACCAACTGTGGCTGACGGTGGAACTCGCGCTCGTGACCGCTATCGCGTCGCTGCTGCTCGGGTACCCGCTCGCGTACTACCTCGCGCGCATCGACCGGCCGTGGCTGCGGAACGCCCTGCTCATCACGGTCGTCTCGTCGCTGTGGATTACGTACGTCATCCGCGCGTACGCCTGGCAGGTGATTCTCGCGTCCCGCGGCATCCTCAGTTCGGTCCTCGTCGGGACGGGCATCCTCAGCAGCCACCAGTCGTTCTATCCTGGCTACTGGGGGCTGGTCGTCGGCATGGTGTACGTGTTCCTGCCGTTCATGGTGCTGTCCCTGTACAGCAGCATCCGGAACCTCGACGGCGAACTCCTGGAGGCGTCGAAGAACCTCGGCGCCGGCCCGGTGCGGACGTTCCGGAAGGTGACGCTGCCGTTGACGAAGAACGGCATCGCCAGCGGCACGTCGCTGGTGTTCATTCTCGCGCTCGGCGCGTACGTGCTGCCGCGCCTGCTCGGGACGCCCGACCAGCGCACGCTCCCAGTGCTCATCGAACAGCAAGTGATGAGCGAGAGCAACTACCCGTTCGGCGCGGCGATGAGCATCGTCCTCATCGTCGT
>JBDGQF010000181.1:0-2867 GCA_042219255.1 Halobacterium sp.
TCGCCGCCCGCGTCGGTGACGGCGTCGACGGTCTCCGCGACCCTGCCGTCCAGTAATTCCGCGTCCCGGGAGAACTCGCGCGAGAGCGCCATGAACCGCGGGAGCGTCGGGTGGTCGCGCAGCGCTGCGAGCGCGCGCTCGCCCGCCGCCGACAACTGGTCGGTGTCCCCGCCGATGACGTCGCTCGTGGACAGGCCGCCGTAGGAGACGTACTCGATGCGGCGGGCGTCCGGCACGCCGTCCAGCGTCCCGTGCGGCGGCGCGCCCGCCTCGACGCGCATCGGCACGCCGCCGCGCGCCTGCGCGACCACGTCCCCCAGTCCCGTCCCCGCCTCGACTTCCGCGGCGTGCGCGACGGCGACGAGTTCGTTCTCCGAGCGGCCGGCGTCGAACGCGCTGTTCGCCGCCAGCGCCGTCCCCAGCGCCATCGCGCCGGACACGCCGAACCCGGCGCCCAGCGGCAGGTCGGTCTCCGCGGACACCGTCGCCGTCGCGTCGAGCGCGTCCAGCACGCCGAACACGCTGTCGACGTCCACGTCGCGGCCGTTCAGTCGCACTCGGGTCTCGTCGCTCGGCACCACTCGCGTCGTCACGCCCGCCGACAGCGTCACGCCCGCGCCCCGCGACCCAGTGCGCTGTGGGCTGTCGGCGCGCTCCACGCTGAACAGCCCGGTGACGTGCCCGGGCGCGAACGCCGTCGCCGCGTCGCCGTCGCTCATCGCCTCGAAGTCGACGGTGGCGCGGATTAAGTGTTGCAGTATCGGCACGCGCGCGACCGGGCCGCAGGCTTCGAGCGGGCGCAGCGGGGCGGGTCGAGGCGGCCCACGTCACGGTGCCGTCGGCCGGTCGCTCGCAGGCGAGTCGGCCGCCGTCGGGCCGCGGTCGCCGACGACTGACTCTTTCGGAACGAAATAGTCATTTCTGCGCTATTACTTGGACGAGGTCTAAGATAGCGGCAGTATTATTTTACTGCGTCCTATTGGTGCTGGTATGGCAACGACAAGTAGTGACGGAGAACCGGCTGGTGCGCTCAAAGACATGCCCCCGAGCGCGAAACTCGTCGCGAAAGTCCTCGAGTACAACGACGGACTCACCCAGCAACAACTCGCCGAGAAGACACTCCTCCCCGACCGCACCGTACGGTACGCGCTCACCCGACTCGAAGACGAAGACCTCGTCGACTCCCGGTTCTCGTTCTCCGACGCCCGCAAACGCGTCTACACGCTCGCGTAACAGACCTCCCTGCTTTCCCCCAATCAGCGTTCCGCACACGAGGTCGAGGAAAGTGTACTCCAGATGCGAAGCGAAGAACTGTCGCCGAGCGCGCTGTCGCCTAGGACGACAGCCGCTGCCTGTCTCACGAGACTCGCTTCGCTCGTCTCGTGCGCTCCCAGCGTCTTCGTCAGGGACTCAGACGCTGGCGATCTCGCGGGAAGAGGACGGCTTCCCGGATGTTGTCGAGGTCGAGCATCGTCATGACGAGGCGTTCGACGCCGTACGCCCAGCCGGCGTGCGGCGGCATGCCGTACTTGAACATCTTCGTGTAGTACTCGAACTGGTCGGGGTCGAGGCCCTGCTGCTTGAAACCCTCGACGAGCGCGTCGTAGCGGTGTTCACGCTGGCCGCCGGAGACCAGTTCCATGCGCGGGTGCATCAGGTCGAAGCCCTTCGACAGCTCGGGGTCGTCGTCGTAGTCCTGGATGTAGAACGGCTTGATTTCGCTCGGCCAGTCGGTGACGAAGTAGTGCCCGCCGACGTCGTCGCCGAGCGCCTTCTCGCCCTCCGTCGGGAGGTCGTCGCCCCAGACGAGCTGTTCGTCGAGTTCGCCCGTGGCGTTGATGCGCTCGATGGCTTCCTCGTACGTGAGCCGCGGGAAGTCGCCCGAGGGCGCCTCGAACTCCTCGGCGAGTCCGAGGCGTTCGAGTTCGTCCTGGCAGTTCTCCTCGACGGCAGTGTACGCGGCCTTCAGCGTGCCCTCGCAGACGTCCATCGCTTGCTCGTGGTCGATGAACGCGGACTCGAAGTCAATCATCGTCGCCTCGTTCAGGTGGCGGGGCGTGTTGTGTTCTTCCGCGCGGAAGATGGGGCCGATTTCGAAGACGCGTTCCAGGCCGGAGCCGACCATCAGCTGCTTGAACAGCTGCGGGCTCTGGTTCATGAACGCCTCGCGGCCGAAGTACGTCACGGGGAACAGCTCCGTGCCGCCCTCCGTGCCGGTCGCGACGATTTTCGGCGTGTTGATTTCCGTGGAGCCGACGCTCCGGAAGTACTCGCGGACCGCGCGCAGGACTTCCGCGCGAATCTCGAAGATGGCTTTCGTCTCCGGCTTCCGCGCGTCGAGCGTGCGGTTGTCGAGGCGCGTCGAGAGGTCGGCGTCGACCTTCCCGGAGGGGTCGAGCGGGAGCTGTGGGTCGGCTTCGGCCATCACTTCGATGGACTCCGGCACGACTTCGACACCGGTGGGCGCGCGCTCCTCTTCCTCGACGTCGCCCGTGACTTGCACGACGCTCTCGCGGTTGGCGTTGATGCCGGTCTCCACGAGGTCGTCGTCCATCTCGTCCTTCTCGAACTTGACCTGAATCTTCCCGGTCTTGTCTCGGAGGATGAGGAACGCGATACCACCGAGGTCGCGGATTTCGTGCACCCAGCCGGCGACCGTCGCGTGGTCGCCGGGCTCGGCGTCCGCTGTAAAGGTGCGGTCTTCCATGTCTCCCGATTCACGAGGACCGGCCTTAAACACCGTCATTTCAGGAGGAGCGTGGCCGACCGAAGGGAGGCAACGTTGTGGCGAGCGGGGAGCGTAGCGACCCGCGAGGAGCGTGGCCGACCGAAGGGAGGCAACGTTGTGGCGAGCGGGGAGCGTAGCG
>JBDGQF010000181.1:2967-3125 GCA_042219255.1 Halobacterium sp.
ATCCGCGAGCGGCGTGGATTGACAGTTACTGACGTGGCCGCGGCGAGAAGGCTTGACCGGCTGGAAAACGGACCGGATTCAGTCCTGGGGCGCAGAGAGTTCTGGGCCGTCCTGTTCGACGGTGGCGTCGTGGAGGTGGCAGGCGGCTGGGTGGCCGG
>JBDGQF010000263.1:0-3119 GCA_042219255.1 Halobacterium sp.
CGGGCGCGAAGGGATTTGAACCGATACGAGACTCGCTCCGCTCGTCTCGTAGGGTTCAGAATCCTTCGTGCCGGTTCACTCGCCGCTACGCGGCTCGCTGCACGGGCGCGAAGGGATTTGAACCCCTGACATCTTGGTCCGGAACCAAGTGCTCTGTCCGCTGAGCTACGCGCCCTCGCGACTGGATAGCGGCGGCGTCGGTATAACGGTTGTGAGTCGCAGTGGGTCAGGCGGCGTCGGGGTTCTCGGGTGCGTCGCCGTCCTCGTCCTCGTCGGCGTCGACGATGGCTTGCTTCCAGGTGCCGCGGGTGAACCACGCGGCGGCGACGATGGCGCCAGTGATGTTCCCGAGCGCCATCCCCACCCAGATGCCGGTGGCGCCCCACCCGAGCACGAACGCGAAGAAGTAGACGGTGGGGACGCGGCCGAGCCAGAGCGTGACGATGGAGATGACCATCGCCGTCTTCGTGTTGCCGGCGCCGCGGAACGCACCCAACAGCACCTGGAGGACGCCGATGAACACGAACTCGACGGCGCGGATGCGGACGTACGTCGACCCGAAGTCGATGATGGCGGCGGCGTTCTCGGCGCCGGGGCTGAGGAACACGGAGACGATGGGGCGCGGCAAGACTGCGGCGACGACGGCGATGCCGAAGAGGACGGCGGCGGCGAACTTCGCGGCGAGGTAGACTGCGTCCTCCGCGCGGTCGAGTTTCCCCGCGCCGAGGTTCTGGCCGACCATCGTGTTCGTCGCGCGACCCAGCCCCATCGCCGGCAGGAACACGAGCGAGATGAGGCGGTTGCCGAGGCCGAACGCGCCGACGACGGCGGGCGGGAACGACGCCACCATCGCGGTGAGCGTAATCATCGCGAGCGCGCTCGTGGACTGTTCGGCGGCGCTGGGCGTGCCGACGCGCACGATTTTCGAAATCATGGAGACGTCCGGCACGAACTGCGGGAGGGAGACGTCCGGGCCGGCGTCCGTGAAGAACAGGACGTAGACGCCGATGACGGCGGCGACGAGCCGCGCGAAGATGGTGGCGACGGCGGCGCCCGCGATACCCATCTCCGGGAACACCCACCACCCGAAGATGAGGAACGGGTCGATGACGACGTTGATGGCGACGCTGACGAACATGATGCGCATCGGCGTCCTGGTGTTGCCGTAGCCGCGCATCAGCGACGAGAACACGAAAAAGCCGAACAGCGCTGGCATCCCGAGGAAGAACACTTCCATGTAGTCGCCGGCCATCGGCACGACGAGCGCTGCGGTTTCCGCGTCCGCGGGCAGGAGCGCGAGCATGTCCCGCGTGACGAAGTGGCCGACGACGCCGAGCACGGCGGACATCGAGACGACGAACCCCATCGTCTGCGCGGCGACCTTGCCGGCGGAGGACTCGCTGTCCGCGCCCGTGAACTGCGCGACGAGGATGGAGCCGGCGGTCGTGAACCCGCCGCCGACGGAGATGATGAAGAACACGAGCGGGAACGCGAGGCTGATGGCTGCGACCGCGTTCCCGGACAGCCGGCCGAGCCAGAACGTGTCCGCGAGGTTGTACGCGACCTGGAGGAGCTGGATGACGACCATCGGCCACGCGAGCTGGAGCATCGGGCCCGCGAGGTCGCCGTCGGTGATGCTGGAGGCGGCGCGGGGTTCGGGCACTACGCGTGCTCACGGCGGGCGACGGTTTGAAAACTCCGACTTCCGGAAAGCCGGCAATCCGTACTGTTTGCCGGGTCAGCGTCGAAATCTCGGTCTGGGAAACGCGGGAGCGGCGCCGGACTGGTCGCCGTTACGGCGTCTCGTTCGTCTCGACGGAGAACTCAGTCGTCGGGTACGCGGTACACGTCAGCATGTAGCCTTTCTCCATCTCGTCGTCGCTGAGCGTCTCGTTGTTCGAGTGGCGGACGTACTCGTGGGCGTCCTCGCCGCTGGCGACGCGGCCGCCACACGAGAGACACTGGCCCTGCCGGCAGGCGTACGGGAGGTCCCAGCCCTGTTCTTCGCCGGCGTCGAGGATGGTCTCGTTGTTCGCGACCTCGATGGTCTCGCCCTCTTTCACGAACTCGATGTCGTAGTACTCGACTTCGTCCTCCGGAATCGCGTCCGGGTCGAAGCCTTCCGCTTCTTCTTCGCTCTCCTCGAGTTCGCCTTCGGCGCCGCCCGCTGCGACCGCACCGGCGCCGCCACCGCCGCCGATGGAGCGGTTGTACGGTTCCGGGAAGTCCGTCTCCGGGACCGTCGACGCGCGCTGTTCGAGGACGTCCTGTGCGATGTCCTCGGGGACGGGTTTCGCGGTGCCTTTCAGGAAGTGGAGCCCGACGAGCACGAGCGCCATCCCGAGGCCGAGCACCAGCCCCAGTGTGTTCACCATATGGCGCGGTACGGAGACGGTGCTTAACAGTATTGTGATTGCACGTAGCGGCGACGGCGCCGCCGTCGGCTGGTGCGGCCGGCAGTGGCTGCGGACGTCGAACGCGTTTTGAGGGGGTGGGCCGAACCACGAGTATGGACGTCGCGATACTCCTCTACGAGGGGTTCGACGAGTTGGACGCGGTCGCACCCTACGAGGTGTTCCGGACGGCCGCCGCGTTCGGCGCGGACGTGGACGCCGGCCTCCAGACGCTCGTGCCGAGCGAGCAAGTGACCGCGAGCCACGGCTTGCGCGTGGAACCGGACGACGTGCTCATCGGCACGCCAGACTTCGTGGTCGTGCCGGGCGGCGGGTGGAACGACCGTGCAGAAGCGGGGACGTGGGCGGAAGTCCAGGACGGCCAACTCCCCGAACGCCTCGCCACGCTCCACGAGGGCGGCGCGACCGTCGCGTCGGTCTGCACGGGCGCGATGCTGCTCGCGGAAGCCGGCCTGCTGGACGGCCGTCCCGCGACCACGCACGAGTCCGCGAAGGACGACCTGCGCGAGTACGACGTGGACGTCCGCGACGACCGCTACGTCGACGACGGAACAATTCTCACCGCGGGCGGCGTCACCGCCGGCATCGACCTCGCGTTGCACGTCCTCGGACGCGAGTGCTCGCCCGAGGTCGCCGAACGAGTCGCCGAAGAAATCGAGTACGAGTCCCGGTACTGAGCGCCGGCAGCCCCCTCAGTTCTCGTCG
>JBDGQF010000475.1:0-3088 GCA_042219255.1 Halobacterium sp.
TCGTCGTCACGGAGGAACTGTGGCGCGCAGACCCCGGCATCGGGTCGGCCATCAGCAGCCGCGGGTTCGGGTCGAACATGATTCGGAAGTACGGCGCCGAGTGGATGCGCGAGGCGTGGCTGCCGCGCATCGCCAGCGGCGAGTCCGCGTGCTGTAGCTGTATCAGCGAACCCGGCCACGGGTCGGACGTCGCCGGCATCGAAACGGTCGCGGAGGAAGACGGCGACGAGTACGTCATCAACGGCGACAAGATGTGGATTACGAACGGCACCGTCGCGGACGTCGCCGTCGTGATGGCGAAGACCGAACCCGACTCGGAACCCCCACACCGCGGCATCACGGCGTTCCTCGTCCCCACGGACACCGAGGGCTTCCAGCCGACGAAAATCGACAACAAGCTCGGCATCCGCGCCAGCGACCTCGCGGAAATCAAACTCGACGACGTGCGCGTGCCCGCGGAGAACGTCGTCGGCGAGGTGAACGAGGGGTTCTACCAGTTGATGGACTTCTTCGCGGACGGCCGCGTGAACGTCGCCGCGCAGGCCGTCGGCACCGCGCAGGCCGCGCTCGACGCCGCCGTCGAGTACGCGAACGAGCGCGAGCAGGGCGGCCACCTCATCAAGGACTACCAGGCCATCGAGCACATGGTCGCGGAGATGGCGACGGCCGTGGAGGCGGCGCGCTCGCTGACGTACCGCGCGGCGTCGTTCGTGGAGTCCGGCGACGACGAACTCGCCGCGAAGTTCGCGAGCATGGCGAAACTGTTCGCCTCCGAGCACGCCGTCGACGTCGCCGACGACGCCATCCAGGTCCACGGCGGCGCCGGGTTCGTCACCGACCACCCCGTGGAGCGCTACTACCGGGACGCCCGCATCACGAAAATCTACGAGGGCACCAGCGAGATTCAGAAGAACATCATCGCCGACCGCGTCCTCTGAACCATGTCCGAGCCAACAGCCACCACGCACGAGGAGTGGACGCGAAAGCAGTCCGAGACCACCGTGGACGTGGACGGCCACGACGTCGAAGTGGCGTACTTCGAGGACGGCGACCCGAGCGACCACACGCTGTTGTTCGTGCACGGCATCCCGACGTGGTCGTTCCTCTGGCGGGACGTCGCGCCCGCGTTCGCCGACGACTACCACGTGCTCGCCGTCGACCTCGCGGGCTACGGGAACTCCGAGAAGTGGGACGGCTTCGACCGCTCCATCCGCGCCCAGGAGCAGGTCGTCGACGGCCTGCTCGCCGACCGCGGCGCCGACGACGTCTCCCTCGTCGCTCACGACATCGGCGGCGGCGTCGCGCTCCGGTACGCCTGCCACCAGCCAGCGCGCGTCAGGAACCTCGTCCTCTCGAACGCCGTCTGTTACGACTCCTGGCCCGTCGAGTTCGTCAGCGACCTCGGCCTGCCGGAGACGGCGGACGCCCCCCGCGAGGAACTCGAAGCGAAACTCGACTTCGCGTTCGGCGACGGCCTCCACGGCGACGCCAGCGACCACGAGGCGTTCGTCGAGGGCATGAAGGCGCCGTGGCTGAGCGAGGACGGAAAGCGGTCGCTCGCGCGGAACGCCGTCGCCACGAACACCAACCACACCACGGAACTGGACTACGGCGCAGTCACCGCGGACACGTGCTGTCTGTGGGGCGTCGACGACGTCCTCCAGCCAGTCGAATACGCCGAACGCCTCGTCGAGGACGTCTCCGGGGACGCCGAACTCGTGGAACTCGCGGACGCCTACCACTGGGTCGTCGAAGACCGTGCGGAAACGTACCGCAGGGAACTGCGCGCGTTCCTCGCGGACTGACAGTCCTCGGCCCTCGGCGGCAGGCCGGCGACAGCCCCCAGACTTACTCTCCGTACTCGTAGAACCCCTCGCCGGCGTCCACGCCCGTCTTCCCCGCGTCGACCAGTTCGACGAGGGAGTCCGCTGGCTCGAAGCGCTCGCTGCCCGTGGCCTCCCGGCAGTCCCGGAGTTTCGCCAGGACGTCGTCCAGGCCGTGTTCGTCGCCGCGCGCGCACGGCCCCTCGGGGAACCCGGTGCCGAGGCGCATCCCCGTGTCGACTTCCTCCGGCGTCGCGACGTCGCCGCCGACGAGTTTCGCCGCCTCGTTCACCATCCGCGCCTCGACGCGGAACCAGTCGAAGCCCTCCGCGTCCTCGGGCGAGTACGTCGCGCCGTCGCCGTCCTCGTAGTCGTAGTACCCGCGTCCGGTCTTCCGGCCGAGGTCGCCGGCCTCCACCTTCTCGGCCATCACGGACGGAATCGGTTTGCCGGCTTCCTCGCGGACGTGGTACGCGACGTCGATGCCGGTGAGGTCGGAGAGTTCGAACGGTCCCATCGGGTAGCCGCGGTCGTGGACCATCGACGCGTCCGCCTGCTCGATTGTCGCCTCGTCGGCGGAGACCATCCACGCGGGTTCTTCGACGTACGGCCCGAGCACGGAGTTCACGACGAAGCCGTTGACGTCCTTGCGCACGTAGATGGGCGTCTTCCCCAGGGATTCGGCGAACTCGTAGGTGCGCTCGGCCGTCTCGTCGCTCGTCCGTTCGCCGTAGACGACTTCCACGAGTTCCATGCGCACGGGCGGATTGAAGAAGTGCAGGCCGACAACGCGCTCAGGGCTGTCGGTCGCGGTGGCGATGTCCGTGATGGACAGCGAGGACGTGTTCGTCGCCAGAATCGCGACCTCGTGCGTGTACTCGTCGAGGTCGGCGAAGACGTCGCGCTTCAGGTCGAGTTTCTCGGGCGCCGCCTCCACGACCACGTCGGCGTCCGCGACGGCCGCTTTCAGGTCGGTCGAAGTCTCGATGCGCGACAAGACGGCCTCCGGGTCGGCGTCGATTTCGCCCTTCTCCGCGAGTTTCCGGACGCTCCACTCGATGTTCTCGTAGCCCTCCTCGACCAGGCCCTCCTCGACGTCGCGCATGACGACGTCGTAGCCCGCGAGTGCGGCGACTTCCGTGATGCCGTGCCCCATGTTGCCCGCGCCGAGGACGGCGACGCGGTCGATGTCGGCTGCCATACACCACCCGTGCCCCCACACCCTCATTAAACCACACCCCAGATAGAAACGATGTTAAGGAGAA
>JBDGQF010000389.1:0-3076 GCA_042219255.1 Halobacterium sp.
GTCGCGAGCACGTCGCCCTTCCCGATTTCGTCGTCGCGGATTGCGTCGACGGTGGACTCTGAGAGGTGGATTTCGCCGCGTGCGACCGCCCTGCGGGCGGTCTCCGGTTTGTCGCCGACGTCGACCATCTGGACGTCGCCCTCGTCGGTGGTGTGCGTCAGGTCGTCGGTGTTCTCACTCATCGTACTCGCCCCACAGTGCCGCAGGCAGTTCACTTAGCAGGTCTGTGGCGAGCAGGCCGTACCCCTGGTCGTCGACGACGCGGTCGCCGGCGTCGCCGGTGGCGTACGCGGCGATGCTGGCGGCCTGGAGCGCGTGCTGCGTCGAGAACACCGCGGCGGTCGCGCCGGCGAGCACGTCGCCGGTGCCGCCGACGGTCATTCCGGGGTTGCCGGTGCGGTTCACGCGCGTCTCCGCGCCGTCCGAAATCACGTCGTAGGCGCCCTTCACGAGCAGCGTGTGCCCGAGGTCGATGGCGAACGACTCGACGGCCTCGGCGCGCTCGCGCCAGTCGTCCTCGCTGCTCGCGGTTCCACCGCTCGCTCGTTCCGCGGCCTCCCGGTGGTCGGCCGCGCTCGCGCCCCCCATCTGGCGGAGTTCGCCCTGGTGGGGCGTGCAGACGAGGTCGGCGTCCGTCTGGACGTCAGGCACGACCTGGAGGGCGTCGGCGTCCACGACCGCCTTGCCGTCGTAGGCGGCCAGGAACTGTCGGACGCCGGCGAGCGTGTCGTCGGCGTCGCCGAGTCCGGGGCCGAGGACGACTGCGTCGACGTCGCTGGCGCGGTCGAGCAGTTCGTCGACGTGTTCGGGGAGGAGGCGCGTGCCGACGTACGAGTCGACGATGAGGTCCTCGCTGTACCCCTGGACGGTCTCCGCGATGCTGTCGGGGACGGCGAGGTACGCGAGGTCGGCGCCGGCACGGAGCGCTGCCTGCGCGCTCAGGGCGGGTGCGCCCGTGTACGGGCCGCCGCCGACGACGAGGACGCGGCCGAAGTCGCCCTTGTGCGCGTGGGGGTCGCGGGAGAGCGACTGGAGGTCGCCCGGCCCGACGAACAGTTCCGCCGTCTCGGGGATGCCGATGTCCGCGACAGTCACGTCCTCCCTGTCGGCGAGCGCGGGTTTGACGTCGTGGAACGTCACGACGCGGTCGGCGTCGACGGCGACCCCTGGCGTCTCGCCCGTGTCCGCGTCCATGCCGGAGGGGACGTCCACGGCGACGACAGTCGCGTCGGCGTCGTTGATTTCGCGGACTGCTGTGGCTTCCGGTTCTCGGGGCGCGCCACTCACGCCGGTGCCGAGCAGGCCGTCCACGACGACGTCCGGGTCGCCGAGGTCGAACGCGCGCGAGTCCTTCACGACCGCAGTGTCGAGTTCGGCGTCCCGGAGCGCGTCCCAGTTCTCCCTGCTGATGTCCGTGGCGATGGACTCCGGTCGGCCGAGCAAGTGGACGGTGACGTCGTAGTCGTCGAGGAAGCGCGCCGCGACGAACGCGTCGCCCCCGTTGTTCCCGCGGCCCGCGACCACGGCGACGCTGTCGCCGTCCGCTGCGGTTTCGCGGACGGCGCGCGCGACGGCGTTCCCGCTGGACTCCATCAACTGCTTGCGGGGGACGCCGAGCGCGGCGGCGTTCCGGTCGACGGCGGCCATCCGGTCGCTCGTAATCATACGTCGACCATCGGCGCGCCCCGCCGTAAAAACACCGCGTGCGGGGCGGCCGCCCTACCGCCGGATGCGGAAGCCGTCCACGCCGTCCGGGTCGCCGTACTCCGCGTCGACGTCCTCGACGCGCGCGGCGGGACTGCCCTCGTGGCACCACTCCACGAGCGCCTCGACGTCGTCCTCGTCGCCCTCGAAGACGGCCTCGACGCGGCCGTCGCGGAGGTTCCGCACCCAGCCGTCGACGCCGCGCTCGGTCGCCTGCTCGCGCGTGTTCGCCCGGAAGTAGACGCCCTGCACCTTCCCGGAGACGAGGACGCGAGCGCGCGTCCGGTCGCTGTCGCTCATACGTGAAACTGCACCGGCATCTGTCAAAAATCTACGCCCCTACCCAGCCGAACGCCGCTTTCGTTCGCCTACTCGTCACAGCCGAACGCCGCGTACTCTCCGCTACTCGTCGCCGCCAGACCGGAGGTAGTGGAAGAGGTAGGTCTGTGTGTAGCCGGCGTACGGGCCGAGTTTCTCGCGGATTGCGCGCGAGGTGTCCGCGTAGTTGCCCTGGTCGCAGTCCGGGTAGTAGTCGTCGATGGCGGAGCGAATCCACGTGTCGAGGGGGACGGCTTCGAGGTAGCCCAGGGAGAACAACAGCACGCAGTCCGCGACCTTGTCGCCGACGCCGACGAACCCCGTGAGTTTGTCGCGCGCGACCTCGTATGCGTGGCCGCGGACGTCGCGCTCCGTGAGGTCGCCGTCCGCGACCATCTCGGCGGTGCGCTGGACGTAGGGCGCGCGGTAGCCGAGTTTGAGGTCGCGGAGTTCCTCCTCGGTCGCCGCGGCGAGCGCCGCCGGTCGCGGGAACGCGTGGACGGTCTCGCCGTCGTACTCGATTGGGTCGCCGTACTCGCGGCGCAGCGCTTCCTGCATCGCGAAGATGCGTTCGACGCGCATCTGCGCTGAGCAGATGAACGACACCAGACACCCGAAGAAGGGGTCGCGGACGATGCGGAGGCCGTCGTAGGCGTCCCACGCCGCCTGCGCGAGGTCGTCGTCGGTCGTGGCGCGCCGTATCTCGCGGAGGTCGTCGCGGAGGCCGAGGAGGTCGCGGACGACCGGGTCGGCGTCCGTCGTCGACCGCCACTGGATTGCGTCCTCGGTCTGGCGGACTTCCACGACGTCGCCGTCGACGACCGTCCGGTACCAGGCGTCGCCGCCGGACGCCGCGTCGGTCTCGTAGGTCGCGCCGTCGGGCCGCCACCAGAGGTACGTCTGGCCGCTCTCCAGGGTCGCCTGTACGTCGACAGCGCCCGCCAGGTCGCTCGTCGGGATTGCGCCGCGCTCCATCTATCTGCCGGTTGGCCGTCGGCTGGGAAGACGGGTTCGGTCTGGGGCCAAATTTCTTCTACGTTGCCTGTGAACACGT
>JBDGQF010000022.1:0-3073 GCA_042219255.1 Halobacterium sp.
AACTCGACGCGGACTGGCTGACCGTCGACGAGGAGTACCGCGCGGAGTCCGGCGAAGAGGTCGCCGTCCTCGAAGCCTCCTTCGGCACCATCCTCATCTACGAGTAAGCCGGCGCGCTGCCGCGCCGCCGTCCCGGGGCCGTTCGGCCACCATCTTCTATTGTCGCGCGGGCGAGGTTCCGCCCACCCATGGTAGACCCGACAGCACCACGCATCGAGGACGTCGTCCGCCTCCCCGAGGACGCGTTCCTCGACCAGGTCGCGGAGACGATGCACAGCGAGGACGTAGGCAGCGTCGTCGTCACCGGCGACGACACCGACATGGCGGGCATCGTCACCGACCGCGACCTCGCGCTCGCGCTCCGCGAGGACATCGACCACACGGAGACGACCGCAGGCGACGTGATGACCGAAGACCCCGTCACGGCGGAGGCGGGCGCGGAAATCTTCGACGTCCTGGAGACGATGGACGACGCCGGTGTGCGCCGCGTCCCCCTCGTCGACGACGCCGGCGACGTCGTCCGCCTCGTGAGCCTCGACGACGCGCTCGTCCTGCTCGGCGAGGAGATGGCGGACGTCGCCGACCTCATCGAGACGCAGGTCTGACCACCCGACGCCCAGGACTGCTGAGAGTGAAGGGGGCGGCGTCCGTACTGGCCGCCGATGGCCGAGGACGATTCAGGCGGCGGTGGGGACGCCGGCGTGACTGGCGAGGATGCCGACGCGGTGGACGACGACGCGGCGGTCGAGAACGACGACGCCGCCTACGACGTGAACTTCCGCGAACACCCCGAGGAGTACGAGGTCGGGAGCGGCGAGCAGGGCGTGTTCAAAGTCCAGCCGTACAAGCACGAACTCCTGCCGCTTTGGAGCATCGAGTCCCTGGACGCCGCCGAGGACGCCGCCGAAGCGATTTTCGAGCGGTTCCGCGAGTACCGCGACCAGCGGGATTTCGTGGGGATGGACATGGCGCGGAAGTACCTCCAGATGGGGTGGACGCGCGCGCTCCGGTACGCGAAGTATCCGGGCGGCCGGAAGTACGAGGACGGCGAGCGGCGCGAGCCACAGGAGTGGTACGACGCGGAGAAACGCGAGATTGCGGCGGTCTACCGCGACTACCTCGACCGAGTCCGGGACGACGACGTCTACCAGTCGCTGCGCGAGTCCTTCGAGGACGCGTAGGCGGTTCCGGAACCAGTCTGCTTTTTCGCGGCGTCGCCGAACGGGGCGTATGGACCCCCGCACCGAGGAACACGCCGAAGTGCTCGTGGACTGGAGCGCGCGCGTCGAGGGCGGCGACGACGTCGTGTTGAGCGTCGGCCCGGACGCCCACGACCTCGCGGTCGCCGTCGCCGAGAAGGTCGGCGAGCGCGGCGCGAACCTCCACGTGACGTACTCGTCGGACGAAGTCAGTCGCGCGTACAAGGTCGCGCACGGCGCGGACTTCGAGACCGACCCCGACCACGAACTCGCGCTCTACGAGAACGCGGACGTCGTGCTCTCGCTCGGCGGCGGCCGGAACGCGAGCGAGGGGTCGGACGTCGACGCGGAGACGCGGCGCGCGTACTCGAAAGCCCGCCAGGGCGTCCGGGAGGCGCGCCTGGACACGGACTGGGTGTCGACCGTACACCCGACGCGGTCGCTCGCCCAGCAAGCGAACATGAGTTACGCGGAGTACCAGGCGTTCGCGTACGACGCCATCCTCCGGGACTGGGAGTCCCTCGCCGACGAGATGGCGAAGATGAAAGACGTCCTCGACGAGGGCAGCGAGGTGCGTCTGGTGAAGGCGGACACCGACCTCACGATGCGCATCGAGAACCGGGTCGCCGTGAACTCCGCGGCGTCTGTCGCGTACGACTCGCACAACCTCCCGTCCGGCGAAGTGTTCACCGCGCCGTACGCCACCGAGGGCGAGGTGTACTTCGACGTCCCGATGACGATTCGCGGCGAGCGCGTGCAGGACGTCCACCTGGCGTTCGAGGACGGCGAAGTCGTGGACTACTCGGCGGCGCAGAACGAGGGCGTCGTCGGCGAGATTCTGGACACGGACGCGGGCGCGCGCCGCCTCGGCGAACTCGGCATCGGCATGAACCGCGGCATCGACCAGTTCACGGACAACATCCTCTTCGACGAGAAGATGGGCGACACCGTCCACCTCGCGCTCGGGCGCGCCTACGATTCGAACTATCCGGAGGGCCACGAGGACGAGGCCGTCGAGTCCGCCGTCCACGTGGACATGATTACGGACGTCAGCGAGGACTCGTTCATCGAAGTGGACGGCGAGGTGGTGCAGCGCAACGGGACGTTCCGGTGGGAAGACGGGTTTGAGGGATAGCGAGACGCTGAGCGTAGCGAAGCGTCTCGGAAACGACGAGCGGCGAGCGTAGCGAGCCGCGAGGAGCGCGGTTCGGAGCGTGCGCGGTTCGGAGCGTGCGCGGTTCGGAGCGTGCGCGGTTCGGAGCGAGCAGCGCGAGCGAGAACCACGAACACAGCGAGCGTAGCGACCAGCACTACGCACCCTCGGTGGTGAGGGTCGTCCGGCCGTTATCAGTCGGTTCGACGCGGATACGCGCGTCGGGCCGGTGCCGTGGCCACGGACTTTATCCGGTCGGCGTATGTATCGGATAGTTGAGGTTCTACACGTATGGGAATGCTCGATTCGGTCGGCGAACTCGTCGGTAGTATCATCGCGGTAATCCTGCTGCTCGTGCTCGCAGTGGTGAGTTTCTTCGTGACGGTGTTCATCGTGGAGGCGGGCGCGGGGCTCGCGGGACTGGAGCCGTCCGCGGACTTCATCACGCTCGCGGCGGCCGTCCTGACCGCTGGCGCCATCGTCGGCGGCGCGACGCCGCTGACGGCCGTCGCCGGCACCGAGTAACGAAATCCAGAGCTGTCGCTGTTCTCGCGGAGTTCTGTGGAGACGCCGCGTCTCCACGAGAACGAGCTGGAGGGGAGTAAGCCCCCTTCTGTTCAGCCCGGCATTCGGCTGAGCGTCCGTGCGGCCCCTTGCGGGAGCGTTCGGGCTACCTTGCGCGCACGGACTTGCACCGGCGGGGATTAGCCGTTCCATCGGT
>JBDGQF010000049.1:0-3067 GCA_042219255.1 Halobacterium sp.
TCCCGGTCGCCGTCGCGCTCGAAGAGCCGTTCACGGCGCGCCTGGAGGGCGGGACTGACGCGAAGTGGGCGCCGCCGTTCGACTACTTCCGGCACGTGAAACTCCCGCTCCTCGAAGAGCACGGTCTCGAAGCGGACGCCACGCTCACGCGCCGCGGCTTCTATCCGCGCGGCGGCGGGCAGGCGGAACTCACCATCGAGCCGTCGACGCTTTCGGCCATCGACCTGACGGAGCGCGGCGACCGCGAGTCCCTGACCGCGTACTCGGTCGCCGAGGAGAGCCTGGAAGCCGACGACGTCGCCGAGCGCCAGGCGGAGCCGGCGCCCGCGGACGCAGAAGTCGAGACGGAGTACGTCGAGGCGGACTGCTCTGGGTCGGCGTTCGTGCTCGCCGCGGAGTACGAGCACAGCCGCGCCGGGTTCGCGGAACTCGGCGAGATGGGCGTCGAGGCCGAGGAAGTCGGCGAGAAGGCCGTCGAGCGCTTCGAGGCGTTCGAGGACGGCGACGCCGCCGTGGACGCACACCTCGCCGACCAGCTCGTGCCGTTCGTCGCGCTCGCCGGCGGCGAAGTCCGCGCGCCAGAGGTGACGACGCACGTGGAGACGTGCATCTCGCTGCTCGACGAGTTCGGGTACAGCGTGGACGTCGAGGAGGACGGCGACACCGTCCTCATCTCGGGCTGACGCGTCCGACTACGATTCGTTTTCGAGGGCGACGCTTCGTTCGGCAGTGACGTGGCCGCGGACCGCGAGCGTCGCCTGGTTCTCGCCGTCCGTGCGCTCGGTCGAAATCTCGACCGTCGCGGTCGCTGTCTCGCCGGCACTGACCTGGCGTTCGACGAGTTGGGATTCGTCGTCGTCCGCGACCGTGGTCGGCCAGTAGAGTGCCGCGAGGAAGCGGCCGTCCGTCTCTGAGACGTTCGCCACCGTGAGCGACGCGTTCAGTGGTTCGCCGCGCGTCACGCGTTCCGGGACGGACAGCGACCGGAGTTCGAATTTGGGAGCGGGCGCGGCGAGCGCCTCGGTGCCAGCAGCAGACACCGGCCACGAAGCTTCCTGGCCTTCTGACTGGTACTCGATGACTGGCTCGGCGGCGGACAGTGGTGTCGGCAGCGTGAACGCGAGGTAGGAGGTGCCGTCGTCGCTGAGCGTGCGACCGACTGGGCCCATGCCTCGACCGGCGACGGTGAGGTTGATGCCGCCCCGCGTGTCCGGGAGGCCCGACTGCCAGGACTGGTCGTCCGCCGTGAACCGGAACGACGACACCGAGAGGTCGCGGTCGGCGCGCACTTCCGAGACGACGTACTGTCGGTCGTCGCCTGCGAGCACGCCGCCGGAGCCGAGAGACGACTCGTACGTGACCGCCTTCCGGACGACGGTGCGCTCGACGTCCACGTCGACGCCAGCGGTAGTCGTCGTCGTGGTGGCAGTGGTCTGCGTCAGAGAGGCGGTGGGCTGTGTTGTGGAGGACGTGGACTGAGGGGCCGAACCGGACAGACAGCCGGCAGCCGAAACGAGGCCGGAGGCGACCGTCGCCAGGTACGCTCGGCGGGAGGGCATACGCGGTCGTGCGCGCAGCACCGGGACAAGTCTTGTGTCGGTCAGGGGGTCAGACCTCGGGTCGGCTCAGAGTGAGAGCGTCGCGAGGCCGGCGGTGACGGCGCTGATGACGAGCCAGCCGGCGTAGTTCCACCACGGCACCTGTCCGTGCCAGGGGCCTGGGAGGTCGCCGGTGTACGTCCAGCGGCCGTCTTCGACGCCCTGGTTGTCGACGAGCGCGTCGTAGCCGGTGGCTAGGGCGGCGCCGAGCGCGACGGCGGGCCAGCCGTCGGTGACGAGGAGCGCGAGACGGAACGGAACGTAGACGGCGCCCACCCAGCCGAGGAGAACGTAGAGAGGGACGCCGAGGAGTTTCGGGCCGATGTGGTGTTCGAGGAGGCCGGCCTGGATGACGACGAGTTCGGCGACGAACGCGATGGCGGCGCCGCCCGCGAAGAACGCGAGGACGGCGTCAGTCGGCCACGTGAGCGCGGCGTGGGCGAGGGCGGCCAGGCCGACGCCGGCCGTGAAGGCGGCGAACGTGCGGTCGCTGACGGTCGGCATACTCGCGCCGAGGACGTGTCAGGATAAAAAGGTGGGCGGTCAGTCCGTGAGGCCGTAGCCGCGGCGGAACAGCCAGACGTCGACGGCGAGCACGGCGACGGTGAGCGCCGAGAGCACGACGAGCGCGGTGTCCGGCTGGATGTCGGAGACGCCGATGACGCCGTACCGGACGCCGTTGACCATGTACACCATCGGGTTGAGGTAGCTGGCGGTGCGCGCGATTCCGGAGAGCGCGTCCAGCGAGTAGAACACGCCGCCGAAGAAGACGAGCGGCCGGAGGATGAACTGGTTGAGGACGGTGAGGTGGTCGAAGTCGTCGGCGACGAGGCCGCCGATGACGCCGAACGCGGCGAACAGCGTGGTGATGACGCCGAGGAACGCGACGGCGTAGAAGGGGTGCGCGAGCGACCGCACGGGCGTGAACGCGGCGCCGACGCCCGCGATGAGGATGCCGATGAGGACGCCGCGGAGCGCGGAGGAGACGACGTACGCGACGACCATCTCCCAGTACGCGAGCGGACTCGTGAGGGCTTCGTGGATGTACTCGTTCCAGCGGCCGTGGAAGATGGAGAACGACGCGTTCTCGAAGGCGTTCGAGATGGCGCCGAGCACGACGAGACCGGGGAGGATGAACTGGATGTAGGGGACGCCGTTGATTTCGCTGATGCGGTCGCCGAGGATGACGCCGAACACGCTGAAGTAGAGGATGTTCGTGACGAACGGCGGGAGGAACGTGTTGTACGGCCGGCGGATGAACCGCAGAATCTCGCGCTCGGTGAGCGCCTTGAGGCCGATGGAGACGACGCTCACAGCGACACCTCCGGTTCACCGGCCTCGTTCTCGTCTGGTTCCGCGTCGACGGTGCCGCCGCTGCCGTCGGTGGATTCGCCGCCGGTGCGCGTGATGTCAACGAAGACGTCTTCGAGGCTGGTGCGGGAGACGTCGACGTCGAGGACGCGGTGGCC
>JBDGQF010000340.1:0-3059 GCA_042219255.1 Halobacterium sp.
GTCAGCAAGGTCGCGAACGTCAGCGAAGTCACCATCCGGAACCGCTACCACGAGATTCTGGAAGCCGGCGGCGAAGCCGGCGTCGAAGCCTGAACGCAGGGCTGGCGTCACTCGCCGGCGCTCGAACGGTGTAGCGTAACGTCTATCCGGCGCGTCGCGAGAGACGCGTGCATGGAGACGACCCGCCACTTCACGGCGACCGTCTACGTCGTCAACGACGGCGCGACCGCCCTCCACGACCACGACCGCCTCGGCATCACCATCCCGCCCGGCGGCCACGTCGACCGCGACGAACTCCCCCACGAGGCAGGCCTCCGCGAGGTCGAAGAGGAGACCGGTCTCGAACCGACCCTGCTCGGCGACGCGCCGGACGTCCCCGCGCCGGACGGCTACGCGTTACCGACGCCGCGCTACCAGTTGTGCTACGACATCAACGTCCACGAGGACGGCACGGTCGGCCACCAGCACGTCGACCACGTCTACTTCGCGACCGTGCCCTCGCGCGACATCGACCCCGCGGACGGCGAGCAGGGCGCCGACGCCTGGGACTGGTACGACCGCAGCGACCTCCGCGACAGCGACCTCGACGCCGACACCGTCCAGATTGCGCTGGAAGCCATCGACGCCGCCGACAGGCACGCATAGCGCGGAACCGGCCCCTCACTCGCCGAGCGCGGGGAGCGCGTCACGGACTCTCGTCGCTGTCTCCGTCCACCAGCCGTCGACAATGGCGACGTCCGCCACGTCGAACGTCCCACCGGGTTCCAGCGAGCCAGTGACGCGGACGGTCTTGAAGCCGCGCCAGTCCGGCGTGCTGCCGCGCAACTCCAGGACGACGTCGCCGTAGTCCGACGCGCGCGGCGGCTCCCACGCCTCGATACTGCGCCGCACGAAGACGTCCACCGGCGAGTCAGCCGGAATCTCGAACGGGTCGACGTTGTAGTTGCCGTCCGTCTCGACCGTTTCGTCGCCGACCTCGATGTGGACGTCGCGGTGGGCCAGCGACTGCGAGGGCTGGTACTGGAGGTCGACGTCCGTCACCGTGAACGCGTACCGCGACTCGAACAGGAACCGGAGTTTCACCCAGCTGCGCTGCGGCCACTCGTCGAGGCCGCCCGACTCGACCTCGTGGAACGCGTTCTCGCCAGAGCCGTCTCGAAACTCCACCACGAAGTCCTGCTCGGTCGTGACCGTGTACACCAGCAAGACCGCGCCCACCACGACCGCCACGACGACGCCCGACGCCAAGTCGACGGCGCCGAACCGGAGTTCGCGGCCGGCGAGCAGCGACGCCGCCGAACTGGTCGCCGCGCCCGTCACGAACGACAGGCCGGCGTCGTACGCGATGTTCCGCGTGAACGAACTGGAGACCGGCATCGCCTCGCGCCGTCGTACGAACGGAACGACCAAGAAATCGACCCCCGGAACACCTCGGCGTCACTGCCGTCTGCCGGCCGAACGGTTGTCTACACGCGGCTCTCGACGTACTGCGTGACGTGGTCGTCCATCCGGCGCTTGAAGCCGGCCTGCCGCGCGAGGCGGTCGACTTCGCGCGCGACGAGACTCCCGTACTGGACGGCTTTCTTCTCGCGCTCGCAGACCACCGCCGGCAGCCGACTCCGCGCTGCCTCGCGGAGTGCTCGTTTGCGCGTCTCCCCGTCCACCAGCCACTCGCGCGGGAGTTCCAGCGCCGTCCGGACCACGTTGTCGTGGAGCAGCGGCATCAATGGTTCCACGCCTGCGGCGCGCACCGCGCGCAGGTCGCGCTCCAGTTGGTCGGGCAGGCCCAGGAGGACTTCGCGGCGCGCGCCGCGGACCGTTGCCGCGTCCGTCCGCGGGTCGTCCGGCGCCTTCGCGACCTTCGCGTACCCGCCGAACAATTCGTCCGCGCCCTGGCCGAGCGCCAGGCGGTCGAAGCCGTCCGCGGCTGCGCGCTCCGCGACGAGGTACAGCGGGAGCGCAATCTGGACGTCCATCGCGTTCGTGCGGCCGATGGCGCGCGCCACCGCCGGTATCGCGGCCTCGATGTCGTCCAGCGTCACCTCATGGACCCGCAAGTCGTCGCGGCGCCCCATCGCGTCAGCGGACTCTCTGGCGGACTCGACGTCCGCGCAGTCGCCGTAGCCGACGACGTACAGCGGTACGTCCACGGCGCTCGCGACGAGCGCGGAGTCCACGCCGCCCGAGAACGCGACGGCGAGGCCGTCCTCCTCGACGTCGAGCGCCGTGTCGAACGAGCGGCGCACTCGCTCGACCGCGTTCTCGCCGTCCGCGGGCGGGTCTGAGAGTTGCCACGCGCGCTCCGTCGACCCACCTGCGCGCACGTGGCCGGCGGGCAGGAGCGTCGGACTGTCGAGGTCGCTCGGGTCGCGACTCCAGTCGCCGCAGTCGTAGTAACAGAGTTCGCGGCCGAGCACGTCCCGCACGAGGCGGCCGTCCGGCAGTCTGCCAGCGAACCCGTACGTTCCTGGAAGTGGGTCGCCGCTGTCGAGCGCGCGCTCGACTGTCTCGACGGACGCGCCGTACATCTAGAAGAACTCGACGAGGCGGTTCTTCACGCGCCGCTTCGCGCCGCCCGCGGCCTGCCGGAAACTGATGTGCCAGGGCGTGCGCTTCCCCTCCACGCTCGTCCGCCCCGCGCGGATTGCGTCGAGGATTCCCTGGAGGGTGCGCTCCTCCGCGCCGACGCGCGTGACCGCCTGCCCCACCATCTCCGCGATGTGGGCGTCGCTCCCCGCGGTCATCGGCAAGTCGTGGGTCGCCGCGAACCGCTCGGCCTTCCGGTTCGCGCGCCCCGTCAGCAGCCGCGAGTTGTACACCTCGATGGCGTCCGCGGACGCCAGCGCCTCCTGCGTGATGTTCGGCGCGACGCCGCTGCGCGAGGACTGGAACGGGTGCGGCACGATGGCGAGACCGCCACGCGACCGGATTTCGTCCAGCGTCTCCGCGAACGACAGCCCCGACGGCACGGCCTCGCGGACGCCGATGGCGAGGACGTGGCCGTCGGCGCTCGTCACTTCCATCCCCGGGATGCCGATGAGGCCGTAGTCGTCGGCGAG
>JBDGQF010000125.1:0-3055 GCA_042219255.1 Halobacterium sp.
CTCGTCGTCGTGCTCGGCCTCCTGGTCTCCGGCGCCGTCGTCGCCGGCATCGGCCACCTCCAGATGGAGAGCCAGGCGTCCGACGGCGACTCCATGGGCGACACCGAAATCGCCCAGAAACAACAGTACGTCCAACAGAACTACGGCAACGACACCGAATCGAGCAGTGAGGTACACGTCGTCTACCTCCGGGACGGTGACGGCAACGTCCTCTCGAAAGCCGCGCTCCTGGAGTCGCTGCGGTACCAGCGGACGGTCCTCGACTCGTCGGCCGTCGCCGACGTCACCGTCGCCACCAGCCCCGTCTTCGGCGTCGCGAACGTCGTCGCCAAGCGCGCCGCGGGCGACCCGTCGGCGTCCCTCGACGAACAGATTGCCGCGCTCGAAGCAGCCAGCGAGTCCGAAGTCGAAGCAGTCGTCTCCCGGACGCTGACCGAGGGCTCGCCGGCGCTCGCGTTGCTCCCCCAGGACTTCGAGCCCGGGACGGCGGACGCGAAGACGCGGCGCATCCTCTTCCGGTTCGACGCCACCGCGAGCGAGGACGCCGTCTCCGACGCGCAGCGCGTGCTCTACGAGGAAGCCGCCGACCAGCCCAACCCCGAGTACTTCACGCTCGGCGAGCACGCGCTCGGCGACTACCAGTCACAGCTGCAGACGAACTTCGTCACGCTCGTCGTCCCCGTCTCGCTGGCCGTCATCCTGCTCGTGCTCGCGTTCTCCTACCGCGACCTCGTCGACGTCGTCGTCGGGTTCGCGGGCGTCGTCCTCTCCGTGCTGTGGATGTTCGGCATCCTCGGCTGGCTGGAGATTGCCGCGGGCACCACGATGATTATCGGCGTCGTGCTCGTCGTCGGCCTCAGCGTCGACTACGGCCTCCACGTGTTCACGCGCTACCGCGAAGAACGCGGCCCCGCGGACGGCCTCCGGGACGCCATGACGCGGTCGCTGTCCGCCGTCGCTGTGGCGCTCGCGCTCGTCACCGCCACCACGGCACTCGGCTTCCTGTCGAACGCCGCGAACGAACTCACGAGCATCCGCAACCTCGCGTTCGCCATCACCCTCGGCGTCCTCTCCTCGTTCGTCATCTTCGTCACAATCGTCCCCGCGCTGAAGCTCACCATCGACAGCGTCCTCGAGCGCGTCGGTCTCGACCGCCGGAAACAACCGCTCGGGAAGACGCGACTCGTGGAACCCCTGCTCGCCAGCGGCGCCACGCTGGCGAAGCGCGCCGCGCCGGTCGTCGTGGTCGTCGCGCTCGTCGCGGGCGGCGTCGGCGCGGCGACGTGGACGCAACTCGACCGGCAGGCGTTCCAGCAGCAGACCGACGAGGCGGCCGAGTGGAAACAAGACCTCCCAGGCCCGCTCGCCTGGGAGGTGCCCGAGTTCCGCGAACAGTCGGACTTCGTCACCGAGCACTACCGGAGCGCCGACGAGTCCGACCGCCGCACCTCGAACTTGCTCGTCGAGGGCGACGTGACGGCCGACGGCACCCTCGACCACGTCCAGGCAGCGAAATCCCACCTGCGGGACACGGGCGCCCTGTTCCAGCGGCCGGACGGCGCCGTCCCCTTCCAGTCCCCGGTGTCCGTGATGCAGCGGGTCGCCGAGACCAACGAGTCCTTCAACGCGACCCTCCAGGCGGCGGACACCGACGGCGACGGCGTCCCAGACGAAGACCTCGAAACCGTCTACGACGCCCTGTACGCGGCCGCGCCAGAGCAAGCTAGCCAGGTCGTCGAGCGCAGCGGCGGCGAGTACCAGTCGCTGCGCGTGGTGGTGCCGTTCGACCGCACGACGACCTACGACGCCCAGAACGACCACATGCGGGACGCAGTCGCAATCGTCGACGGCGTCGACGGCCTCACCGCGACCGGCGTCGGCCGGGGCACGCTCCTGACCACGGAACTCACGGCCATCGCCGACGGCGTCCTGAACACGCTGCTCGTCGCGCTCGCCGCCGTCAGCCTCCTGCTCGTCCTCGTCTACCGGTTCGCCGAGGGCAGCGCGATACTGGGCGCCGTCACCGCGTTCCCCGTCTCGCTCGTCACCGCGTTCGTCGTCGGCGGCATGTACGTCCTCGACGTTCCCCTGACGCTGCTGACCGCGCTCCTGTTGAGCCTCGTCGTCGGCCTCGGCATCGACTACAGCGTCCACGTCAGCGACCGGTTCGCGCACGAACGCCGCGAAGGCCTCGAAGTCGTGCCCGCGCTCCGCGAAGCCCTCACGGGCACCGGCGGCGCGCTCCTCGGGAGCACGCTCACCACCACGGGCGCGTTCTCCACGCTCCTGTTGCTCCCGCACCCCCAGTTCCAGAGTTTCGGGCTGCTAGTCGTGCTCGCGCTCGCCGTGTCGTTCGTCGTCAGCGTCTTCGTGCTGCCGAGTTTCCTCTACGTCTACAGCGAGCGCGTCGCCTGACCACCGCGTCGGACACCCGCTCCGACTGCCTCTATCTTCTCACGACGTGCAGGACGCCGACTCACCCCGTCTCCGCGGCCACACGGACGCGTGTGCTCGATGGAGTTCCGAAAGAACGCGCTGTCGGACTGCGAGCCCCCTCGGGAACTACACTAACTCGAAGTGAATAACTATTTAATCTCATCGTTTTACTCAGCCTATACACTTAAAGCCAGCGAAGACTTTAAGTACTAGTAGTGCCTATTCAATAGTAGAACGGGTCAGCCGGGAACCCACTCGCGTCGCGGACTCCCGGACGGAAATCCAACATGAGTACGACCACACTCCGCACCTACGACGGAACAGCCACGGAACAGACAGAGACCGAGGCGGGCACCGAGCACGCCACCCAGGACGCCACGCAAGCGTGTCCCGAGTGTGGCGGCAGCCTCGCCCAGGACGACGCACGCGGCGAGACCGCGTGTGTCGACTGTGGCCTCGTCGTCGCCGAAGACGACATCGACCGCGGCCCCGAGTGGCGCGCGTTCGACTCCAGCGAACAAGACCAGAAGTCCCGCGTCGGCGCACCCACTACGAAGATGATGCACGACAAGGGCCTCTCGACGAACATCGGCTGGCAGGACAAGGACGCCTACGGCAA
>JBDGQF010000220.1:0-3022 GCA_042219255.1 Halobacterium sp.
GGAGTGTTCCTCGTTCACTCGTTCGATGAAGATCACGCCGGGTTCGCCGTTCTCGTGGGCGCCCTCGACGATGCGCTCCCAGAGGACCTCCGCGGGGATGGAGAGTTCCTCGCCGACTTCGACGTAGTCGCCGAGGCCGTAGCGGGAGTACATCTCCTTGGTCTCCTCGGTGGCGATGTGGGGTTCCTCCGTGCGCGGGTTCGTGAACGTGTACTCCTCGCCGTTCTCGAGGGCGTCCATGAAGCCGTCGGTGACGCCGACGGAGATGTTGAAGTTCGAGAGGTGGCCCTCGACGGCGTTCCGGAGGTGTTCGGGGACGCGGCCCTCCTCGTCGATGAGTTCCCGGGCCTCCTCGAGGGCCTCCGAGAACTCGGTGTACGTGTAGTCGTCCGGGTCGTTGAGTTTGAGCGTGTGCGCGAGGGAGACGTCCTTGTTCTTCGCGTGGATGAACTCCACGACGTCAGGGTGGCTGACGCGCATGACGGCCATCTGTGCGCCGCGGCGCGCGCCGCCCTGCGCGATGGTCTCGCACATCTGGTCGAAAGTCTCCATGAACGTGAGCGGGCCCGAGGCGATGCCGCCCGTGGAGCCGACGGTGTCGCCGTACGGCCGGAGCTTCCAGAACGCGTACCCCATGCCGCCGCCGGACTGGAAGACCTCCGCGGCCTCCTTGGCGGTCTGGTGGATGTCCGTGATGTCGTCGGCCGGCGAGTCGACGAAGCACGCCGACAGCTGCTGGAGTTCGTCGCCGGCGTTCATCAGCGTCGGCGAGTTCGGCATGAAGGAGAGGTCTTCCATCAGCTGCTGGAACTCCTCGCGCTGGGACTCGACGTGCTCGCGGACGTCCTCGTCGTCGAGTTCGGGGACGACGGTGTCGTACGCGAACTTGTTGACGTTGGACTCCGTGAGTTCGACCGTCACGTCGTCGCCGATTTCGACGCCTTCGCCGAACACGTCGTCGACGAGTTCGTCGCGGCGCGGGTGGTCGGGCTTCAGCTGGTCGGGCGTGACCTCGACGGGGTCGTCGGCCTCGTAGACGACTTCCGCGAGCGCGATGTTCTTCGCGACGCGCGGGAACAGGTCTTCCTGCTCCTCGATGTGTTCGCCCTCGGTGTTCTTGCGGAGGTAGCGCGCCGGCAGGATGTTGTGGTAGGCGTTCGCGGTGAGGCGCTCCTCGAGGCTGTCGCCGGTAGTGCGTTTGACGGGGAGTTCGAGTTCGTCCGCGGAGAGATTCGGTGTGCTCATCGGTCGTCCCTCCTCGGTACAGTCGCTTGCGTGGATGATTGGTGTATCATGGATTGTCGAATGACGGGTGTCGGTAGGGACAACGTCGTTGCGGGCACGAGACGTTAGTAGTTGTGTTTCCAGTGCCCCGTGCCGCGGCCCCTGAACCTGCCCGTTTGGGCGTAGCTGAACCCTTCGCGCGGAGCCGATATAATGGTACCCAAAGCGCGGTGAAAGTGGTGGCTCTGCGAGGGGTGCGTCCACCACGTACTGGGGTTTCAGTTTCGACCGTCCAGTGGAACCCGAGGGGGGACACAAGAGGAGGTGGAATTCGGGCTGTCACCAGTGCACCCGCCGGCGCCACCTGCCCCGTCGCTTATGCCGGTGGTCTGTGTTGGGTCGCGTATGGCAACGTCGACAACCACAGTCGGACTCCTCGCCGCCGCGGGGCCACTGGGCGGCCTGCTCGCGACGCCGCTGGGCAAACTCCTCGTCGCACTGGTCGCCATCACGGTCATCGTGCTCGTCGGGCGGTTCGTGTTGAGCGTCGCGTGGCGACTGCTGGTCGTCGCGACGATAGTCGTCGCCGCCCTCTGGGTCGTCTCGACCGTCCTGGGCGGCTTCTAGGCGCCGCGAGCGCGTTCAGACGCCCGCGAGGAAGTTCTCGACGAGGTCGTGGCCGGCGCCCGTCAGCACCGACTCCGGGTGGAACTGCACGCACTCGATGGGGTAGTCGCGGTGCCGGACGCCCATCGCGAGGTCGCCGTCCGCGACTTCCGCGGTGACGTCGAAGCAGTCCGGAATGGACGTCGCGGCCAGCGAGTGGTAGCGCGCCGCCGGGAACCCCTGTTCGACGCCCGCGAACACGCCCTCGCCGTCGTGCTCGACGGGGCTGGTCTTCCCGTGCATCGGCTCCGGCGCGCGGCCGACTTCGCCGCCGTACTCGTAGACGGCGGCCTCCATGCCGAGGCAGACGCCGAGCGTCGGCACCTCGGTGCTCACGTCGGTGAGGACGTCCGCGGTGACGCCGACGTCCCGGTCGTTCTTCGGGTGACCCGGGCCCGGACTGATGACGATGGCGTCCGGGTCGACGTCTCGAACCTGGTCGAGGCTGGCGGTGTTCTTCAGCACCGTCGTCTCCGGGCGCTCGCCGTCGACGTCCTGCTCTGAGACGTACTCAACGAGGTTGTACGTGAACGAGTCGAAGTTGTCGACGAAGAGGACGTTCACTGTCCCACCTCCGGCGTCTCCGCGTCGTCTCGGTCGTCGGCGTCGGCATCCTCGCGGATGCGGTCGACGGCCGCGAGCACGCCGTCCATCTTCGCCTCCGTCTCGTCGTACTCCGCCGCAGGGTCGCTGTCCGCGACGATGCCGGCGCCGGCGCGCACGCGGAGCGTGTCCTCGCTACCGGAGTGGTCGACGGTGGCCGACCGGATGGTGATGGCGAACTCGGCGTCGCCAGTCCACGAGAAGTAGCCGACGCCGCCGCCGTAGATGCCGCGCGGCGACGCCTCCAGGTCGTGGATGTGCTCCATCGCGCGCACCTTCGGCGCGCCGGAGAGCGTGCCCGCCGGGAACGACGCGCGCGCCGCGTCGAACGCGTCGGTGTCGTCGGCGAGCGTGCCGGTCACGGTAGACTCGATGTGCTGGACGTGGCTGTACTTCAGGACGCGCATGAACTCGGGGACGCGGACGCTCCCGGCCTCGCTGACGCGGCGGACGTCGTTGCGCGCGAGGTCGACGAGCATCGTGTGCTCGGCGCGCTCCTTCTCGTCGGCGAGCATCTCGCCGGCGAGCC
>JBDGQF010000327.1:0-3014 GCA_042219255.1 Halobacterium sp.
TGACGAACCAGGACGACGAACTCGTCTTCGAGGGCGACATGAAGTTCCTCGTGAAACGCCAGTGACGCCCGAGACCTGAACGCATAACCCGCGCCGCCGCGTAGACGCGGCCATGACTTCGACGTCGCTGTTTCCTGCCGCAGACGACGACACCAGGCAGGCGATTCTGCGGGCGGCCTACGACGCGCTCTGCGAGCACGGGTACGCAGACCTCTCCACGCAGCGCATCGCGGACGCGTCCCCGAAGAGCAAGTCCCTCATCTACCACCACTACGACGACAAAGACGACCTCCTCCTCGACCTCCTCGACCACCTCCTGGAGCGCTTCCAGACGGAGACGCGCGCCGACGCCGACGACCCCCGCGAGCACGTCCAGGAAGTCCTCGACCACGTGCTCGCCGTGGAACTGCCGCCGGAGCGCCGCGCGTTCACGAGGGCGATGGTGAGCCTGCGCGCGCAGGCTGCCTACGACGACGACTACCGCGAGCACTTCGACCGCCACGACGACGTCGTCCACGACCGCCTCCGGGACGCAATCGCGGCGGGCCGGGACGCGGGCGCGTTCCGGGACGTCGACCCGGACAGGGTGGCCTCGCTGCTGTCGACGACGATTGCGGGCGCGACGACGCGCCGCGTCACTGGCAGCGAGGACGCCGTGCCGGCGGTGCGCGCGGAACTCCAGCGGTACGTCGAGGAGTGCTTGCTCGCGGACTGACTACTGGACGTCCGAACTCGCGGCGCTCGTGAGCAGGCGGACGGCGACCGCGCCGAACGCGAGGTCGAGGACGAGCAGGACGGCGAGTGCGGGGACGAGCGCGTTCCAGACGCCGCCGAACGCGGTGACTTCCACGACGGTCATGACGTCCTGGCCGAGCATGATGGAGCGGACGGCGTCGACGCCGTACGTGATTGGGTTGACGGTGGCGACGACCTGCACCCACTGCGGGAGGACGTCGACGGGGAGGAACGCGCTGGAGACGAACAACAGCGGGAACTGGAGGAGGTTCGCGCCGATGATGGTGGACTCCTGGTCGCGCGTGACGAGCGCGACGACGTTCGAGAACGCCGTGAACCACACCGCGAACACGACGGTGACGGCGACGATGCCGAGCACGCCGAGCACGCCGGTCTGGACGTAGTCGCCGAACGCGGCGCCGGAGTCCACCGCGAGCAGCACGAACCCGAGGCCGAGAATCAGCGTCGTCTGCACGACTATTCGGACGACTTCCGAGAGCGCCTTCCCGAGGAACATTGCGGGCCGGCCGACGGGGGAGACGAGCATCTTCTCGAACATCCCGCTCTCCATGTCGTCGACGAGGCCGATGCCAGAGCCGGCGGCGGCGACGAGCGCTGACTGCACGACGATGGCGGGCACGAGGTACGTGACGTAGCTGATTTCGGTGCCGAGCGCGGCGGCGAGCGCGTCCCCCGTCACTTGCCCGAACACCTCCGTGAACAGCACGAGGAAGATGACCGGCTGGACGAGCGACGAGACGACGACGAAGGGGTTGCGCGTGGTCTTCACGAGCCAGCGCTTCAGGACAATCCAGAGGTCGCTGAAGAACCTGTTCCCGCGCCCGCGGTGCGCGTCCGCCTCCGCGCTCGGCGCCGCGCGGTCTGTGGTCGGTTCGGCGGTGGCGTCGGCGGTGGATTCAGCGATGGCGTCAGCGGTGGCGTCGGCGGTAGCTTCATCGGTGGAGTCGGCGCTGGCGTCGGCGTCGGACGTCGAGTCGGTGGGCGTGCTCATCGACTCACCTCCGCGCCGGTCGCGTCACTGGCCGGTGATTCCCGTGTCTCGGCGTCGCTGTCGTTGTCGGCCTCCGTGGCGTCGGCGTCGCCGGTGAGCGCCAGGAAGACGTCGTCGAGGGTCGGCGACCGGACGTCGAACCCGGTGACTGGGAGGCCAGCGTCGCGGAGCGTGACGAGGAGTTCGGGGCCTGCGTTTCGGGCGTGCTCGGACGTGACGGTGAGGCCGTCGTCGGCGACGTCGACTGTGGCGTCCGCGAACGCGTCGAGCGCGCGGACTTCGCGCTCCGCGCGGTCGAGGTCGCCGCTGTCCGGGTCGTCGAACGTCACGTCGAGCACGTCGCCGCCGACGCGCGACTTCAGGACGTCCGGGGCGTCGGTCGCGACGATTTCGCCGGCCTGGATGACCGCGAGGCGGTCGCAGAGTTCGTCGGCCTCCTCGAGGTACTGGGTGGTGAGGAAGACGGTGGTGCCGCGGTCGTTGATGTCCCGGAAGTACTCCCAGAGGCGGTTGCGCGCCTTCGGGTCGAGGCCCGTCGTGGGTTCGTCCAGGAACACGAGCGGCGGCCGGTGGACGAGCGCGGTGGCGGCGTCCAGGCGCTTCTTCATGCCGCCGGAGAACTCGCCGGCGCGCTTGTCCGCGACGTCCGCGAGGTCGACGAGGTCGAGGAGTTCGTCGATGCGGTCGGCGCGCTCGCCGCGCGGCACGCCGTACACTTCGCATGCGAACCGCACGTTCTCGCGCGCGGTGAGTTCTTCGTCTACGCTCGTCTCCTGGGCCATGTAGCCGATGGACTCGCGGACCGCTTGCGGGCGCTCGGTGACGTCGTAGCCGTTCACGCGGACGTCGCCGCCGGTGGGCTTCAGGAGCGTCGCGAGGACTTTGATGGTGGTCGTCTTGCCGGCGCCGTTCGGCCCGAGGAAGCCGAAGAACTCGCCCTCGGGGACGCGCAGCGAGACGTCCTCGACGGCGCGCGTGCCGTCGCTGTACGTGAGACTGAGGCCGTGGGTCTCGATTGCCGCGGGGACGTCGGTGTCCTCGCTGGGCGGGGACTGTTCGGTGGTCATGTCTGGGAGGCTACGCGTCGGTTGTGTAGGCTCCGACAAAAGCGTGTTGAACGAACGTTCAGTCAACGCCTGGGGTGGGTTTTTGTCGGCGCGCGGCGACACGCCGCACATGGCTCTCGACGACCTCCTCGCGGCGGGGCGTGCAATCGACACGCACGCCCACCAGCCGACCGAGGAGTTCCTCCACGACGCCGGCGGCC
>JBDGQF010000199.1:0-3009 GCA_042219255.1 Halobacterium sp.
AGTGGGTCGGGGCGGATTTGAACCGCCGACCTCCTCCATGTCAAGGAGGTGTCATAGCCAGACTAGACCACCGACCCGCGCTGGCTTCCGAGTGCACTCAGTCGTAGTCCGGGGGTATAGTTGAAGGTTTCGAATCGCTACCTCGCGCGGGGATTGGGCGCGCGAACTCGTCCCACGATAGACTTAAGTCTCTGTACAGACTTGTACACTATAACCCGAATCAGTACATTGGTGTCCACTATGCAGGAATACATCGAGCGCGTCACCGCCGGCGAAGACCTCACACTCGACGAAGCGCGTGACGCCGTCACCCAGTTGTTCGAGGGCGCGACCGACGCCGAAATCGGCGCGCTGCTCGCCGCGCTCCGCGCGAAAGGCGAGACCGAGACCGAAATCGCCGGCTTCGCGCAGGGCATGCGCGACGCCGCCAACACCATCGACCCAGACCGCGAACCGCTCGTCGACACGTGCGGGACGGGCGGCGACGACTACGACACCATCAACGTCTCCACGACGTCCACGATGGTCGTCGCGGGCGCCGGCGTCCCCGTCGCCAAACACGGCAACTACTCCGTGTCGTCGTCCTCGGGCAGTTCCGACGTCCTCGAAGAAGTCGGCGTCGACCTGGACGCAAGCCCCGACGCCGTCGAAGACACCATCGAGGAACACGGCATCGGCTACATGCACGCGCCCGCGTTCCACCCAGCGATGAAGGCCGTCATCGGCCCGCGCCGCGAACTCGGCATCCGCACCATCTTCAACGTCCTCGGCCCGCTCACGAACCCCGCCGGCGCGGACGCACAAGTCGTCGGCGTCTACGACCCAGACCTCGTGCCCGTGCTCGCACGCGCGCTCTCCCACATGGGCGTCGACCGCGCGCTCGTCGTGCACGGCGACGGCCTCGACGAGTTCGCGCTCCACGGCGAGTCCACGGTCGCGGAACTCCGCGACGGCGACATCGAAGAGTACACCGTCACGCCCGCGGACTTCGGCCTCGAAGAGGCGCCCATCGACGCCGTCGCCGGCGGCACGCCCGAGGAGAACGCCCGCGACCTCCGCGGCATCGTCACCGGCGACGTCACCGGCCCGAAGCGCGACATCATCCTCGCGAACGCCGGCGCCGCCATCTACGTCGCCGGCGACGCCGACTCCCTCGAAGAAGGCGCGGAACTCGCCGCCGAGGCCATCGACTCCGGCGCGGCCGCGGAGACGCTGGAGACGCTCGCCGACCCCGCGACCGCCAGGCAATGACGCGCGCGAAAGTCTGTGGCCTCACGAACGAACGCGACCTCGCGGCCGCCGTCGACGCCGGCGCGGACGCCGTCGGCTTCATCGCGGACGTCCCGGTCGACACGCCCCGGGACGTCGCGGTCGAACAGGCCACGGAACTCGTGGACGCCGCGCCGCCGTTCGTCACGACGGTGCTGGTGACGATGCCGGACTCGCCGGAGCGCGCCGTCGACCTCGTCGACCGCGTGAACCCGGACGTCCTCCAGTTGCACGGCGACGTGCCGGTCGGCGACGTGGCGTACGTCGCGGCGAACGCCACCGCGCGCGTGCTGAAGACCGTGGACGCCGACGACCCGGACGGCGCGCGCTACGACGACGTCGCAGACGCCCTGCTCGTCGACTCCGTGGACAGCGAGGGCGCGGGCGGCACGGGCGAGACCCACGACTGGGACGCGACGCGCGAGTTCGCCGAGACTGTCGAGTCGCCGGTCGTGCTCGCGGGCGGTCTCACACCGGAGAACGTCGCGGAAGCGGTCGCCACCGTCGACCCGTTCGCGGTGGACGTGGCTTCGGGCGTTGAGGCCGCGGGCGGCGAGAAAGACCACGACGCAGTCCGGCGGTTCGTCGCGAACGCGGCGGCGCGCCGGGAGGTGGAGGCGTGACCGACAGCGGGGCGGCGGCCGCGGCGCGACTGGACACCACGCCCGCGGAGTTCGCCGACCTCGCCGCCGACGGCCCCGCCGTCGTCAGGGTCGCCGCCGACCTCGACGTCTCCGTGTCGCCGCTGACCGCGTACGCCGCGCTCACCGAGGGAGAGTACGGCTTCCTCCTGGAGAGCGCGGAGAAGACGTCCGCGAGCGACCCGGACGGCGCGTTCCGGCCGTCGAGCGCGACCGACGACCGGCACGCGCGGTACTCGTTCGTCGGCTACGACCCGGCCGCCGTCGTCACCGTCCGGCCGGACGACACCGACGTCTCGAAACTCCGCGACGACCGCGCCGCCGACCTCCTAGACGCCCGCGACGCCGACGACGACGACCGCGACGTCCTCGACCGCGTCCGTGACGCGTTCCCGGACGTCGCGCGCCGCGGCTTCCCGGACGGCGACCGCCAGCTGCTGGACGGCGGCCTCGTAGGGTTCCTCGCGTACGACGCCGTCTACGACCTCTGGCTGGACGAGGTCGGCGTCGAGCGCCCGGAGACGCCGCTGCCGGACGCCGAATTCGTGTTGACGACGCGGACGCTCGTGTTCGACCGCGCGACCAACTCTGTGTCCCTCGTGTTCACGCCCGTCGTCGGCGAGGACGACGACCCCCAGGCCGTCTACGAGTCGCTGCGCGAGGAGGCCGCGCGCGTCCAGCGCGAACTCGACGCCGCCGAGCGGCCCGAGTTCGGGGGGTTCCGCGTGACCGACGAGCGCGCCGGCGCCCGCGACGACTACGAGGAGTCCGTCGAGCGAGCGAAGGAAGCCGTGCTGGACGGCGAAGTCTACCAGGCCGTGATTTCGCGGACGCGCAAACTCGACGGCGACGTCGACCCCAGGGGGCTGTACGCCGCGCTCCGGGACGTCAACCCCTCGCCGTACATGTTTCTGTTGTCGCACGGCGACCGCAGTGTCGTCGGCGCGAGCCCCGAGACGCTCGTCGCCGTCCACGACGACACCGTCCTCAACAACCCGATCGCGGGCACGTGTCCGCGCGGCTCCAGCCCCGTCGAAGACCGGCGGCTCGCCGGCGAGATGCTCGCCGACGAGAAGGAGCGCGCCGAGCACACGATGCT
>JBDGQF010000006.1:0-2999 GCA_042219255.1 Halobacterium sp.
CGTCACCGTAAGCGGATTGCGCTGAAAAGGCTACCCGTGGCGGCCCGCCGCACTTGAACCCCCCGGGCATGTGGCACAGAAACCGGACGGGGCCGTCGGCCGTCTCACTAGGCGTGATGGTCGCCGAGACAGTCGACAGCGAGACAGTCGACAGCGAGACAGTCGACGGTGAGTCGCCCCTGCCGACCGACCGTCCGCTCGCGAACGGGGGTGGTCGCGGTGTCGCTCGCTGACCGCGTCGCCGGCGGTATCGTCGCGCACAGCCGTCTCGTCGTCGCCGTGATGCTCGTCGCGACGCTCGCCGTGGGCGCGGGCGCCGGCGCAGTCGAACAGTCCACGGGCATGGAGTCGTTCTCCACGGACTCCGCGGTCGCACAGAAGGACGCGTACGTCCGCGAGCACTTCGGCGGCGACGCGAACACGACCACCGCGCTGTTCGCCGTCCAGCATCCAGAGGGGAACGTCCTCTCGAAGGCGTCCCTGCTGCGGACGCTGCGCTTCCAGCGCGCACTCCGCACTCACCCCGAGGTCGCGCCGACGCTCGCCGACCGCCGGCCGATCGTCGGCGTCGCGAACTTCGTCGCGCGCATTGCGGCCGCCCGCCAGCACGAGGGCTCGGGCGCCGCAGCGCCGGCGTCGCTCACGCTCGCCGAGCAAATCGACGTCCTCGAATCGACCGACGAGGACGGAGTGGCGGCCATCGTCTCCGACCTGCTCGCGCCGGACAGCGACCTGCCGGGGAGCGAGCAGGCGCTCCAGTTGCTCCCGCGCGACTACGGACCGGGGTCGCCGACCGCCGACGCGCGACTCGTGTTGCTGCGGCAGGCGACCGAGAAACCGGTCCAGACTGGTGCCGCCGTCTCCGAGGCCGTCACCGACGCCCAGTTCGCGGCGCGCGACGTCGCGAAGACCCAGTCAGGCCCCGAGACGTACCGGGCGTTCGGCCGCGGGTTCATCTCCGGCCAGGAGAAACAGTCCATGCAGGACAGTTTCGCGCTGCTGGGCCCGCTCGCGCTCCTGTTCGTGCTCGCCGCCCTCGCCGTCGCGTACCGCGACGTCGTCGACGTGGTGCTCGGTCTCGCGGGCGTCGTGACGGTCCTGGTGTGGACGTTCGGCCTGCTCGGGTGGCTGGGCGTCGACTTCAACCAGGTGATGGTCGCCGTCCCGGTGTTGCTCATCGCGCTGTCCGTGGACTACGCGCTCCACGTCGTGATGCGGTACCGCGAACACCGCCAAGAGACCGACGAGGGGCCGCGCGCCGCGATGACTGACGCGCTCTCCGGCGTCGGCGTCGCGCTCGCGCTCGTCACGCTCACCACGGCCATCGGCTTCCTCGCGAACCTCACCAGTCCCGTCCCCGACCTCCGCGAGTTCGGACTGGTCGTCGCGCTCGGCATCGGCTGTACGCTGCTCGTGTTCGGCGTGCTGTTGCCGGCCGTGAAGACGGAACTCGAAGCCCTGCTCGAAGACCGCGGCGTCGAACGCGAGCAGTCCCCGTTCGGGTCTGGCACGAGGTTCCGGCGCGTCCTCCAGGCGGGCGTCGGTGTCGCGCGCCGCGCTCCCGTCGCCGTCCTCGTGGTCGTGGTCGTGACGAGCGCCGCGGGCGCGTACGGCGCGACTACCGTCGACACCGCCTACGACGAGGAACTGTTCCTGGCCGACGACCCGCCTGCGTGGACGGACGACCTCCCAGAGCCGCTGGCGCCCGGCGACTACTTCCTCAAGGAGAACCGCGCGTACGTCTACTCGACGTTCCAGTCGCCGGACAAACAGGTGGAGATACTCGTCCAGGGCGACGTCACCAGACCGGACGCCCTGGAGCGCGTCGCCGCCGCGGTCGGCGAGGCGGGCGACGCCAGCGTCACGTTCGTCCGCGGCGACCAGCCAGCGGTCGCGTCCCCGCTGTCCGCGATGGAGCGCGTCGCCGCGCGCAACGAATCGTTCAACGCGACGCTCGCAGCGGCCGACACCGACGGCGACGGCGTGCCGGACGGCGACCTGCACGCGGTCTACGACGAGTTCTACGCCGCCGCGCCGTCGCTCGCAGACCGGTACGTCCACCGCTCGGGCGGCGAGTACGAGGCGCTGCGCGTCCGCGTGTCCGTCGTCGGCACCGCCGACCACTCCCTGATTCACGACCAGATGCGTGACGCCGCGGCCGCCGCCCAGACCGACGACGGGTCGCTGACCGCGACGGCGACCGGCCAGCCAATCGTCGCCAAAGAGATTTCCACCGGGCTCGCGTCCACCGTCGCGGAGGGCCTGGCGGTGACGCTCGTCGCCGTCCTCGCCCTGCTCGCCGCGGTGTTCCGCTGGCGAGAGGACAGCGCGACCCTCGGCGCGGTGACGCTCGCACCCGTCGCGTTCACCGTCGCGTGGCTGTTCGGCACGATGGCCGTCCTCGGCATCCAGTTCACGCTCGTCACCGCGCTCGTCGGCAGCGTCGCGGTCGGCCTCGGCGTCGACTACTCGATTCACGTCAGCGAGCGGTTCGCGCACGAACGCGGCGACGGACAGCCGGTCGGCGCGGTGCTCGAACGCACCGTCGTCGGCACCGGCGGCGCGCTCCTCGCCAGCGCCGTCACGACCGCCGCCGGGTTCGGCGTGCTGACGTTCTCCCTGCTGCCGGGTCTCGCCCAGTTCGGCCTGATTCTGGCCGTCGGCATCGCGTACTCGTTCGTCGCCAGCGTCCTCGTGCTGCCGAGCCTGCTCGTGCTCTGGGAGCGCCACGGGCGCGGCGTCCCCGCGGCGAACGCGGACGGCGCCACGGGCGCGGCGACCGACGACTGACCGTTCCCCCCGGCCGCCCTCGCAGGCTACTCGTGGATGCCCGCCCGCACGTCCATCCCCGCGCGGACGAGTTTCGCTTCGGCCTTCCGCAAGTGGTCTCCGGCCGTGCTCGCCGCGCAGTCCAGGCGGTCGGCGACGTCCGCCTGCGTCGCCGCGCGCGGGTCGTCGTAGTACCCCAGTTCCAGCGCCGCCTCCACGGCCTCCCGCTG
>JBDGQF010000385.1:0-2988 GCA_042219255.1 Halobacterium sp.
ATCTTCCGGATGTTCTTCCCGCCCTTGCCGATGACCATCCCGGGCTTCTCGGCCTTCAGGACGATTTGCATGCCCATCGGCGTCGGCGCGAGCTCCATGCCGCCGTAGCCGGCGCGCGCCAGCTCCTCGGCGAAGAACTCGTCAATCTGGGAGCGCTGGAGGCCCTGCTCGATGAACTCCATCTCGTCGGCCATTACGCGCTCACCTCCTCGGCGTCGGGTTCGGTGACGACGAGTTCGACGTCACAGAGCGTCGTGTTCCAGGGGTCGGCTTTCCCCATCGCGCGCGGCTTCCGGCCGACGCTCTCGTCGACCTTGTGCGGCGCGACGTGGGTGATGACCATCTGGTCGCTGTCGAAGCCCTGCTGTTCGGCGTTGTTCGCCACGTTCGCGAGGAGTTTCTTGAAGTCCTTCGAGGCCTTCTCCGGGTACCGTCCGGCGTCCCAGCCCTCGATGTCGCTGCGGTGGCCGACGCCGCTGTTGTGCTGCTTGAACGGCACCGACTGCTCCTCGTCGATGACGGCGTCGAGGTACGACTGCGCCTCGGCCACCGTCATGCCCTTGATTTCTCGGGCGATGGCTTTGCTGTGCTTCAGGCTGATAGACCGCTCCCGGAGCATCGCTTTGGCGGACGTGTCCGGGTCGGTGTCCACGCTGTAGCTGATTCCCATGGTTTATTTGAGCGGCACGAACTTCGAGGAGCGGGTCGCGCCGATGCCCGCCTGCCCGTGTTCGACCGACGTCCGAGTGAGCTGGAACTCGCCGAGGTAGTGCCCGATCATCTCGGGCTGAATCTCGACGCGCTCGAACTCCTGGCCGGTGTACACCGCGAACGTCAGCCCGACGAACTCCGGCAGCACCGGCATGTCGCGCAGGTGCGTGCGGATGGGGTTGTTTGCCGTCTCCTCGGGCTCCGCGTCGCGGGCTTCCTCGAGCACCTTCAGGTGCTCGTCGGACAGACCACGGGTGATAGTTCGCCGCTGTCGAGCGGGGAGCAGTTCCGCGACTTCCTCCAGGCTCATGTCCTGCAGCTCGTCGAGGTCGTGACCGCGGTAGGTGAACTCACCCTCGCGGCCGGTTCGGTATTCCGTACTCATGATTTACTTGTTCCCTCCACGGCCGGTGCGCTTGGAGGCGATGTCGCCGACCTTCCGGCCCGGCGGCGCGTTCCGGGAGACGCTCTTCGGGCGCCCCGGGTGCTGTCGGCCGCCGCCACCGAACGGGTGGTCGACGGCGTTCATCGCGACACCACGGACCTTCGGCCACTTCCCGCCGCGGGTCTTCATCTTGTGGTGCTTGTTGCCCGCCTTCACGAACGGCTTCTCCGTCCGGCCGCCGCCGGCGACCACGCCGATGGTGGCGCGGCAGTCCGGCGACAGGCGCTTCACTTCGCCGCTCGGCAGCTGCACGACCGCTGCGTCGCGCTCGTGCGTGATGAGGTCGGCGTTCACGCCGCCCGCGCGGGCGAACTTCCCGCCGTCGCCCGGCTGGCTCTCGACGTTACAAATCGGAACGCCTTCCGGGATTTCGCCGAGCGGGAGCGTGTTCCCCTCCTCGATGGAGGCGGAGATGCCGACTTCGATGGTGTCGCCGACCGCGGTGCCCTCGCTGGCGAGCACGAGGCGCTGGTCGCCGTCCTCGAACTGGACGTTCGCGACCGGCGCGCTGCGCGCCGGGTCGTGTTCGATGTCCACGACCTCGCCGGCGAGCACGTCCGCGTCTTCGGTCTTCCGGTGCGACAGTTCGGCCTTGTAGCGGTGCGACGGAGCGCGGAACGTCGACGTCCCGCGGCCGCGTCGCTGCCCCTGAATGCGTCGTCCCATTGTCAGAACACCCCGATGCGGGAGGCGACGTCCTGCGCGTCGTCCTCCTCGGAGAGTTTCACGGTCGCTTTCTTCTGTGCTTCCGGGGTAATCTGCGTGTTGACGTTCACGACAGTGACGCCGTACTGTTCCTCGACGGCGTCCTGAATCTCGGGTTTCGCGGCGTCGACGTCGACGACGAACTGGAGCTTGTTCTCGAAGTCCATCTTGTCCATCGCCTTCTCGGTGACCAGCGGGTAGTCGATGATGGAACTCATCGCTGTGCCACCTCCTCGACGGCGCTCTCCGTCCAGACCGTAAGGCGGCCCGGCTCCGTGCCGGGCGCGAGGTCTTCCGGATTCACTTCCCGGCCGGTCGCCACGTCGACGCCAGCGAGGTTCCGCGCCGCCTTCGACGGCCCGGAGTCACTGGATGTCACGAACAGAATCGACGTCGGCTCCTGGTACTTGCGGCCGCGGAGCGTCCCCTGGCCGGCGCGGACGTTGCGTCCGTCGTCGGCGCGCTCGACGTCCGCGTGGACGCCGGCCGCTTCCAGGAACGCCACGACTTCCTTCGTCTTCACGAGGTCTTCGAAGTCGTCGCTGACGACGAGCGGGAGTTCGACGCCGTCGTCGAACTCGTGCCCGCGGTCTGCGACCAGGTCGCCGTCCGTCGTCGCCGCGACGGCGCTCCGGAGCGCTGCCTTGCGCTCCTTGTCGTTGACGTCGAGCCCGTGGTCTTTCTCGGCTTTCGGCGGGTGCGCTTTCCGACCGCCGACGGTCTGCGGGACGCGCGCGCCACGACCCTCCGTCTTCGGGACGTGGGCCATGCCGCGTCCGCTCCCGTGGGACTCGGCGCTGGTGCGCAGGCCCGCGTACTCGTCGGAGCCGTACTCCTGTGTTCGGTTGGCCTGAGCGGCGAGGACGGCACGCTTGATGAGGTCTGGCCGGACGGGTCCGCTGAATACGTCCGGCAGGTCGAGCGTGCCCGCGTCGTCGCCGTTCAGGTCGCGTACAGTTGCCTGCATAGTTATCCTTGGTTAGATGCGGTGCTCACGTAGCGCACCTCGGGGTCGAGGCGCGGCGATTCGCTCGGCCGGACGGCCGGGCGGAACCGCACGAGGCGCTGTTCGGGACCGGGCACCGAGCCCTTCACGAGCGTGTACGGGCCGTCGACTTCGCCGTAGT
>JBDGQF010000210.1:0-2974 GCA_042219255.1 Halobacterium sp.
GCTCCATCAGTCCCGGAGCGCCGTCACGTACGCCGCGACGGCCTGCAGGAGGTCGGACTTGCCGGCGTCGTCGGCGTCCTTCACGAGGACGCGGCCGGACTCCTCCCAGTGCTTGCGCGGGTACGCGGCGTCGCGCTCGACGACGGCGTCGTAGCCGACCTGCTGGACGGCGGTCGCGACCTCGTCGACCGTCGGGTCTTCGACGGCCAGCGACTCGGGGACGCGGCGGCCCTCGCGACGGGTCAGCGTCGCGTCGAAGTACGCGGGCCAGATGACGTTCTCGACCATACGTCTCGTAGCGGGTCGCGCGGTTAAACGGTATCGGAGGCGACTGGAAAACGAGTCGCGGCGGGGGAGCGACTCCTGGTCGGTGGCCGCGGCGTTATCGGCGCGCGAACAGCACGGCGCCGAGCAGCGCGACGACGGCGGTGGTGACGCCGAACCCGGGGATTGTCGTGCCGGTGTCGCCGGACTCGGTGGTGGTCGGTGCGGCGGTGGTCGCTTCAGTCGTCGCGGCGGTGGTCGCTTCAGTCGTCGCGGCGGTGGTCGTCGTGTTGGCTTCGGCGTACGCTTCGGGGTGGAACGCCTTCGCCATCTCCGTCATCGGTTCGACGATGCGGGGCGCGGGCTGGTTCAGGTGGTTGGTGTCGACGACGACGATGTTGCCTTCCTCCCACGCGGTCGTGTTCCGGACGACGGAGTCGTTGCCGATGTACGACCGCGGGTCGTTCCCGAGCTGTGCCGGCGGCACACTCACGACGACGAACTCGGGGTCTTGCTGGACGATGAACTCCTCGGAGAGCTGTGGGTACGGCCGGCTCGTGTTCGCGTTCGCGGCGATGTTCGCGCCGCCCGCGCGCTCGATGACCTGGCCGATGAACGTGTTGGGGCCGGCGGTGAAGCGGTCGCCGAGGTCGTAGAAGACGCTCGGTTTCTCTTCGCCCTCGACGGCCTGCTCGATGGTCTGGACGCGGTCGCGCATCGCGCTGACCGTCTCAGCGGCGCCCTCGCAGGCGCCCGATAGTTTGCCGATTGTCTCGGTCTTGTTGTAGACGTCCTCGATGAACGCGGCCATCGCGAACCGGTAGACCGTCACGTTCGCGCCGCGGAGCTGCTGGACGGTTTCGTTGTCGATGGTGTTCGGCGCGAGCACCAGGTCTGGGTTCAAGTCGATGACTTTCTCGGTGTTCACTTGCGACGGGAACCCGGACGTGACGACTTCGCGGGACTCCGCGCCCTCGAGGAAGCCGGCGAACTGGGAGACGCCGACGACTTTGTCGCGCGCGCCGATTTCCCACATGGTCTGGGCGGCGCTCGGGTTGAGCGTGACGACGCGCTGGGGTTCTTCCTCGACGGTGACCTCGTGCCCGCTGGCGTCAGTCATCGTCACTGGGAACGAGCACTCCAGTTCCTGTGCGTCTGCGGCGCTGTGCTGTGTGTCGCCGGCGGGTGCGGCGGCGACGCCGGCGGCCGGCGCGACGGCGGCGAGCGCCAGCAGCACGACGCCGAGTAAGACTGGTAGCTGTCGCATGTCCGGGAGAACGACGCAACGCAATAAATATTTGCCTAAAGAAACTACGATTTAGTAGATAGTCGATGCGTGCGTTCACTCGTGCGAGCGCGTGGACTGCCGGGACGTCCGCCGTGCTCGTCGCCGTCATGCTCACCAGCGCCACCATCGGGCACGTCGACATCTCCGTCTGGAACGTCGCGCTCGCGGCGCTGGACGCCCTAGCCGTGCCCTCGGCCGTCACGTTCTACGCCAGTCCCGCCGCCGTCCCGTTCGTCGGCGAGGTGCCATGGTTCCGGTACGAACTCGTCTACACGTCGCCGCTGGAGTTCGCCGTGCCCGGCCAGCACCAGTACATCGTCGGCGAAATCCGGCTGCCGCGCATCGTCCTCGGCGCCGTCGTCGGCGCCGCGCTCGCCATCGCTGGCGCCGTCATGCAGGGGTTCTTCCGGAACCCGATGGCCGACCCGTCCATCATCGGCGTGTCCTCCGGCGCCGCCGTCGGCGCCGTCACCGCCATCGCGTTCCCGCTGCTCCTGCCGACTGGCGTCCAGGTGTCGGCGTTCGTCGGCGCGCTCGCCGCCGCGTTCGGCGTCTACCTGCTCGCCACCCAGAACGGCCGCACGCCCGTCGCCACCCTCCTCCTCGCCGGCGTCGCCGTCCAGACGTTCCTCGGCGCCGTCACCTCGTACGTCATCGTGCACTCCGGTCGCAGCATCCGCGAAGCGATGTACTGGCTGATGGGGAACCTGCACGCCGCCGGCTGGCACGACGTCGAACTCGCGCTCCCCGTCGTCCTCCTCGGGGGCGTCGTCCTGCTCGCGTACGCCCGCGACCTGAACGTCCTCCTGGCGGGCGAGGAGGACGCGCACACGCTCGGCGTCGAAGTCGAGCGCACGAAACGCGTCCTGCTCGCAGTGTCCAGCCTCGTCACCGCCGCGGCCGTCGCCGTCGCCGGCATCATCGGGTTCGTCGGCCTCATCGTCCCGCACGTGATGCGGTTGCTCGTCGGCCCAGACCACCGCGTCCTCCTGCCGACGTCGGCGTTCGCGGGCGGCGCGTTCCTCGTCGCCGCGGACACGTTCGCGCGCGCCGGCCCCGCGACGCTCCCCGTCGGCATCGTGACGGCGTTCGTCGGCGCGCCGTTCTTCCTCTACTTGCTCCGTGACAGGGAGGTGCACGCGCTGTGACCCTGGACGTCCGCGACGTCGACGTGGAACTCGGCGGCGAGCAGATTCTCGACGCCGTGAGCACTGGCGTCGCGGACGGCCGCCTGGTCGGCGTCGTCGGGCCGAACGGCGCCGGGAAGTCCACGCTGTTGCGCGCGATGAACGGCCTCGTCGAACCCGCCGCCGGCACCGTCCTCGTCGACGACCAGGCCGTCCACGAACTGTCCTCGAAGGCGGCGAGTCGCCGCATCGCGAGCGTCCCCCAGGACACCCACCTCGGCTTCGAGTTCGACGT
>JBDGQF010000338.1:0-2968 GCA_042219255.1 Halobacterium sp.
GACACCTCGACGCTGCGCAATCCCGGCGTCGTCGAGGACATCCAGGCGAAAGTCAACGACTAGCGGCCCCTGCACAGTTTTTCGAACGACACACACGGACTGACACGACTACGCCACTGCTATGACAGACAACCCCACGCACGATTCGACAGAGGGCGCGGCCGCCGCTACCGACGGCGGCACCGTCACCGCGGGCGAACAGCAACGAGACGAAACCGACTACCTCACGTCGGAGGTGAACCTCCTGAAGCCGAGCACGCCGTTCATGCGCGACCACCTCCGCATCATCTGGACGGGGTTCGCAGTCTGGGCCGTCGTCGTCTTCGGCCCGGTCACGCTCACCGCCATCGCGCCCGGCGCGATGACGTCCACAATCCCCGTCATCGGCTTCCCGCTGCACTACTTCCTCGTCGCCATCGGCGCGCCCGGCGGCGCACTCCTGCTCGCGTTCTGGTACGCGCGCAAACGCGACCAGCTCGACGAGAAGTACGGCATCGACCACGGTGACGGAGGTGCGTCCGAATGAGCGCGCTCCTCGACGCCACCAGCCTCGTCGCACAGTCCGGCCTCCTGCCGGAGGGACTGAACGTCTCCTTCAAGCCGCTGCCGGCCATCCTCGTCACGGCGATGCTCGCGCTGTTCCTCGCCATCGGCTACGTGTTCAAGGTCGCCGACACCGAGGGCATGTGGGTCGCCGGCCGCTCCATCGGGAACGTCGAGAACGGCATGGCCATCGGCGCGAACTGGATGTCCGCCGCGTCCTACCTCGGCATGGCCGCGCTCATCGCGCTGTCCGGGTTCTACGGGCTCGCGTTCGTCGTCGGCTGGTCGACGGGGTACTTCATCCTCCTCATCTTCATGGCCGCCCAGATGCGGCGGTTCGGGAAGTACACCGCACCCGACTTCGTCGGCGACCGCTTCAACTCCGACACCGCGCGCGCCATCGCCGCCGTCACCACGTTCCTCATCGGGTTCGTGTACGCCATCGGACAGGCGCGCGGCATGGGCCTCGTCGGCCTCTACATCTTCGGCGACATCGGCATCCCCGGGCTCACCGGCTACCAGTCGATGGTCGTCCTCATGATGGCGATAACAGTCGGCTACCTCACGCTCTCCGGGATGCTCGGCGCGACGAAGAACATGGCCGTCCAGTACGTCATCCTCATCGTCGCGTTCCTCGCCGGCCTCTACGTCGTCGGGTTCACGAACGGCTACTCGACGGTGCTGCCGCACATCGAGTACGGCGCGATGTTCAGCAAACTCGCCAGCGAGTTCAGCGAGCCGTTCGTCTCCGGCAGCTACTACCTCTGGATTGCGACCGCGTTCTCCCTCGTCGTCGGGACGTGTGGCTTACCACACGTCCTCGTGCGGTTCTACACCGTGGAGAGCGAACGCACCGCCCGCTGGTCGACCGTCTGGGGCCTGTTCTTCATCTGCCTGCTGTACTTCAGCGCGCCCGCGTTCGCCGCGTTCGGGACCGACCTCTACGCGAATAACATCGGGCCAGTGTACGAAACGGCGAACTCCTCCGGCATGACTGACGCGGCCGGCGACGTCATCGTCGTGCTCGCCGCACAGCTATCGAACCTCCCGACGTGGTTCGTCGGCCTGGTCGCCGCGGGCGGCATCGCCGCCGCAATCGCGACGACCGCCGGCCTCTTCATCGCCGGGTCGTCGGCCATCAGCCACGACATCTACGCGAACATCATCAACGAGGACGCCACGCAGCGCCAGCAGGTGTTCGTCGGCCGCCTCAGCATCATCGCGCTCGGCGTCATCACGACGCTCGCCGCACTCGACCCCGCCGCACCCATCGCCGCGCTCGTCTCGTACGCGTTCTCGCTGGCGGGCGCCGTCCTCTTCCCGATGTTCTTCCTCGGGCTCTGGTGGGAGAACACGAACCGCCAGGGCGCGCTCGCCGGCATGACCACCGGCCTCACCATCTGGGCGATTCCGATGGTGAACGAAGTCGTGCCCGCGTACGGCATCCTCAGCGGCGCCGCGGGCGCCGACGGCGTCATCTCCGCGACGCTCGCGCAGTGGCTGCCCGCAATCGGCTCCGCGCTCGTCGCCGTCCCCATCGTGTTCGCGGTGACCATCGGCGTCTCCCTCGCCACCGCCGAACCCGACCTGGAGACCAAGCAGCTCGTCCGGCAGTGCCACAGCCCCGAACCGATGGACCGCCAGCAGACCGCCGAAGACGCAGTGAGTGGTGACGACTGATGTACGACAACATCCTCGTCCCGACTGACGGCAGCGAGACAGCCGAAGCCGCCGTCGACCAGGCGGTCGACCTCGCCGAGAAGTACGGCGCGACCGTCCACGCGCTCTACGTCGTGGACGTCGACGCAACCAACCTCGCGCTCGGCACCGAACAGGTCGAACGAATCCGGCGCGGCGAACTCGACCAGATGCCGGAAGTGAAAGCGAAAGCCGACGAAGCCACCGGCTACGTCGCGGACGCCGCCGCCGAACGCGGCGTCGACGTCGAAGAACACGTCACCGCGGGGTCGCCCGCGCGCGCCATCCGGAAGTTCGTCGAGGACAACGACGTCGACCTCGTCGTCATGGGGAGCCACGGCCGCTCCGGCCTCTCCCGCGTCGTCCTCGGCAGCGTCGCCGAGAAAGTCCTGCGCCGCACCCGCCTCCCAGTCCTCGTCGTGGACGCCCACGGCGACGAGGCGGAGTGACCGCACACCCACGACAATGACACCGACACACTCACGCACGCCCGGCACCGAGGTGACGCCATGAGCGTCCTCGACGCCGTCCGCGACCACGTCGCCGAACACCACGACGGCATGCTGTTCGACCTCGTGTTCGCCATCGCGTGGGTGACCGTCGTCTCCCTGCTGTTCAAGGGGTTCGACGCACCGGAGTCAGTGTACTACGCGGCACTCGCAAGCGGCGTCGTCGCCTACTACGGGTTCGTGTACTCGATGCAGGCGGCGAAAGCCCAGCAGTAGGC
>JBDGQF010000191.1:0-2944 GCA_042219255.1 Halobacterium sp.
TGTCGACGAAGTCGCCGCGGTCTGGGCCGTAATCGTAGTAGTAGGAGTGCTCCCAGACGTCCAGCGCGAGCACCGGGTGGCTGCCCCACAGCGCGCCCTGGTCGTGCTTGTCCACGACGACGTTCCGGAGCTGTTCGGAGTGCGTGTCGTAGACGAGCAGCGCCCAGCCGCCGGCCGCGGACGCTGCGGCGCGGAACTCGCCCTCCCAGGCGTCGTAAGAGCCGAAGTCCTCTTCGATGCGGTCGCGGAGCGCGCCCGACGGCTCGTCGCCGCCCTCGGGGCTTATCGACTGCCAGAACAGGTCGTGGAGGACGTGCCCGGAGCCGTTGTGCGTGACGTTCCGGATGGCGCCAGCGGACGACGAGAAGTCGCCCTCCTCGCGGTTCTCCGCGAGCGTCTCTTCGGCGCTGTTCCAGCCGTCGACGTAGCCCTGGTGGTGGGTGTCGTGGTGCCACGTGAGCACCTGTTCGCTGACGTGCGGTTCGAGCGCGTCGTAGTCGTAGGGCAGCGGCGGCAGTTCGTACTCAGACATTGCAGTTAACCCTAAGAACCCGTCGCCACTTGGTGGTTTCCGGAAGCCGATTTTAGTTGGCGTTCTAACTATTCGAGGTGCGTGGCGTACGGCTCGCGGCCCGGATACCGGTCGCCGCGGTCCGGGAGCGGCACCACCACGACGTCGTCCTCGCCGAGCGTCCCGCGGGTCGCGAGCCGGTCGACCATTGCGGCGCACGCACCCGAGGACGGCCCCACGAGGAACTCGCCGTTCACGCGCAGCATCGACCGCACGACCCCACGCGACCACTGTCCCGGGTCGACAATCGGAATCTCGCTCGTGGCGTGGCGCCGGCGCAGGCGGCGCACGTACTCGTAGGCGGTGTCCGTGTCGACGTACTCGCGGGCGTCCAGCGCGTCCGCCTCGAACGTGTCCGGCACGAACGACTCCGGGCTGTGCATGTGCTTCAGGCCGGGGACGTCGTGGTCGGTGTCCGGCGGCTCGAACCCGTGGACGTGGACGCCGCGGTCGCCGAGCGCGTGACTCACGCCCACCAGCGTCCCGCCAGTCCCGGCGCCCGCGACGAAGTGCGTCACGTCGCCGCCGGTCTGCCGCCAGATTTCCACGCCCGTCGTCCCCGCGTGAATACCCGGGTTGGCGGGGTTCTGGTACTGGTTCGGGTAGACGTAGTCGTGGCGCTCTTTCACCTGCTCCCGGCACCGCATCACGAACGCGTCGTAGCCCTCCTCCGCGGGCACGAACGTCGTCTCCGCGCCCGCGTCCTCGATGGCCGCAATCTTCCCCCGTCCGGCGTCGTCCGGCAGCACGATTTCGACGTCGCGGCCCATCGCGGTGCCGATGCGCGCGACGGCCGCCCCAGTGTTCCCGCTGGACGCCTCGATAATCGTCGGGTCGTCCGTGAACGCCCCGCCCGCGTCGAGGCGCCGGAGCATCGACAGCCCGATACGCGTCTTCACCGACCCGCCGCCGTGGCCCAGCGACCCGAGATTGAACCACTCCGCCTTCCCGTACACCGTCGGCTCGACGTCGAGGTCGAGTTCCACCAGGGGCGTCCGCCCGATTTCGCCGAGGTCGACGTCCGCCATGCGCGACGGTTCGCCAGACGCCGCCAAAAGCCGTTGGGCCGACCGGGGCCGGCGCCCCTGCGCTGGGCGGAGAACTGCGAGGGCATTGTCGGGGGTTTACGAGCGCTTTTGTGGCGGTCTGCGGTAGCTTCCCGCATGGACTTCGGTCTGACCGACGAGCAGCAAGCAATCCAGGAGGAGGTGCGCCGGTTCGCGGAGAACGAAATCAAGCCGGTGGCCTCCGAGTACGACGAGGAAGAAAAATACCCCTACGAGGTCATGGACGCCGCCGCCGACGCCGGCCTGCTCGGCCCGTCGATTCCGCTGGAGTACGGCGGCGCCGGCTACTCGCCCGTCGAGTCCGCCATCATCATCGAGGAACTGTTCGCCGCAGACCCCGGCATCGGGCTCTGCGTCGCCAGCGCCGGCTTCGGCGCGGAGTCCATCATCGCGTTCGGCACCGACGACCAGAAGGAACGCTGGCTGCCGGACATCGCCTCGGGCGACGCCGTCATGGGCTCCGCAATCAGCGAACCGGACGTCGGCTCCGACGTCTCCAGCGTCTCCACGCGCGCCGAACGCGACGGCGACGAGTTCGTCATCAACGGCAACAAGATGTGGATTACGAACGGCAGCGTCGGCGACTTCTTCGTCGTGCTCTGCCAGACCGACCCTGACGCCAGCGGCCGGTACAACGGCTTCAGTCAAATCGTCGTGGAGTCCGACCGCGACGGCTTCGAAGCCGACAAAATCACCGGCAAACTCGGCATCCGCGCCAGCGACACCGCGGAACTCATCTTCGACGACGTCCGCGTCCCCGAAGAGAACCTCATCGGGACGGAGGGCGGCGGCTTCCTCCAGTTGATGCAGTTCTTCGACGAGACGCGCACGATGGTCGCCGCGCAGGGCGTCGGCATCGCGCGCGGCGCCGCCGAGCGCGCCCTCGAGTACGCCGAACAGCGCGAACAGTTCGGCCGCCCAATCAGCGACTTCCAGGCCATCGAGCACAAACTCGCGGAGATGCACACCCAGACCGAGGCGGCGCGCACGCTCACGCGGAAGTCCGCCTGGAGCGTCGAGAACCGCGACGACCAGCTGACGGCGCTGGCGTCGATGGCCAAGGAGTTCGCGTCCCGGGTCGCCGTCGAGGTCGCCGACGACGCCGTCCAGATTCACGGCGGCGCCGGCTACGTCAACGACTTCGACGTCGAGCGGTTCTACCGCGACGCCAAGATTACCCAGATTTACGAGGGCACCACGGAGATTCAGAAGAACATCATCGCGCGCGAACTGCTGGAGTAGCGTCGTCGAGCAAAGCGAGGCGACGTTAAGGCGAGCGCGGAGCACAGCGATGCGCGAGCAGCGT
>JBDGQF010000189.1:0-2944 GCA_042219255.1 Halobacterium sp.
CACGTTCTGGCTGACGTCCTCCTTGTTGAGCAGCAGCGTCTCCATGCCGCAAAAATTGCAACCCCCGCACTTAGAACCTCCTTTGTCCGGACGGAGGCGCCGCTGTCCGGCGGAACGCGGAAAGAAAACGCGTGGTCAGTGAGCGGGCGGTGCGGCGCGAGCGTGGGTTTCGGGAGCGTCTACGACGTGGGGGTGATGTAGGTCAGTCGGCCGATTCTACATCATGCCGCCCATGCCGCCGCCCATGCCGCCGCCCATGCCGCCGGGGCCGCCGGCCGGGCCTTCGTCGCCGCCTTCGTCGTCGCCGACCTGTCCGCCGGCGAGGTCGCCTGCGGCGATGACGTCGTCGATGCGGAGAATCATCACGGCCGCCTCGGTGGCGGACTCGATGGCCTGCGTCTTCACGCGGAGCGGCTCGACGACGCCTTCCTCGTTCATGTCGATGACGTCGCCAGTGTAGGCGTCGAGGCCGGCGCCGGACTCACCGGCGTCGTGCCGGCTGCGGAGGTCGACGAGGGAGTCGATGGGGTCGTGGCCGGCGTTCTCGGCGAGCGTGCGCGGGATGACTTCGAGCGCGTCCGCGAACGCTTCGACGGCGAGCTGTTCGCGGCCGCCGACGGAGTCGGCGAACTGGCGCAGCTCCATCGCGAGCTCGGTCTCGGGCGCGCCGCCGCCGGGGAGGACTTTGCCGTCCTCGAGGGTGACGCGGACGACGCCGAGCGAGTCGTCGATGGCGCGCTCGACTTCGTCGACGACGTGCTCGGTGCCGCCGCGGAGGATGAGGGTGACGGACTTCGCTTCTTCGACGTCCTCGACGAAGATGCGTTCGTCGCCGCCGATGTCCTTCTGGGCGACGCTGCCGGCGTCGCCGAGGTCGTCGGCTTCGATGTCCGTGACGTTCGCGACCGGCGTGGCGCCGGTGGCGCGGGAGAGGCGCGTGAAGTCGTCGGACTTCACGCGGCGGACGGCGAGGATGCCCTCCTGGGCGAGGTAGTGCTGGGCCATGTCGTCGATGCCGCCGTCGACGAAGACGACGTTGGCGCCGGCGGCCGCGAGCGCGTCGACCATCTCCTTGAGCTGTTCTTCCTCCTGGTCGAGGAACTGCTGGAGCTGGTCGGGGTCGGTGACGTTGACCTCGGTGTCGATTTCGGTCTCCTTGACTTCGAGGCCGTCGTCGACGAGCGCGATGCGGGCGTCCTCGACGCCGTAGGGCATGTTCTCGTTGACGCGCTCCTTGTCGACGATGACGCCCTCGACGAGTTCGGAGTTCTCGATGGCGCCGCCGGTGACCTTCTCGACTTTGATGTTGTCGGTGTCGACCTTGCCGTCGTCGGCGACGGACTGGACGGCGCGCACGACGAGTTCGGAGAGGACGTCCTTGGCGTTCTCCGCGCCCTTGCCGGTCATCGCGGTCGCGGCAATCTTCTCGAGTTCTTCGGTGTCGTCGGGCGCGATGTCGATGGCCTTCTCGTCGAGGAACTCCTGGGCCTTCTCGGCGGCCTGGCGGTAGCCCTGCGCGAGCGTGGTGGCGTGGATGTCCTGTTCGAGGAGGTCTTCGGCCTCGGAGAGGAGTTCACCGGAGACGACGACGGCGGACGTGGTGCCGTCGCCGACTTCGGTCTCCTGCGTCTCGGCGACTTCGACAATCATGTTGGCCGCCGGGTGCTCGATGTCCATCTCTTTGAGGATGGTGACGCCGTCGTTCGTGACGACGACTTCGCCCGTGGAGTCCACGAGCATCTTGTCCATCCCTTTCGGGCCGAGTGTGGTGCGGACGGCCTCGGAGACGGCTTTGCCGGCGGTGATGTTCATCGACTGTGCGTCCTCGCCGGAGGTTCGCTGGCTGTCCTCGGAGAGTACGATAAGCGGCTGGTTGCCCATCTGCTGCGCCATAATCAAGCATTGATTGAATGCGATTCTATTTAAAACTTGTGCGCGAGAGAATGACACACCAGCAGAGAACGGCTCAGACGACAGTAGAGCGCGTATCGTAGATTTGCCGGTACACCGTTTATGTCCCAATGCTGGGTGTAGCCGACAGCGCGAAGAAGGTGAGCGAGCGTGCTGGCCGTCAGTCAACTGAGGGCGTCCGCGAGCGCTGGCCGTCAGTCCAGCGGGGCGAACGGGAGTTCTGGCCGTCAGTCCGACGGGGCGTACGAGCGTGCTGGCCGTCAGTCCGACACGTCCCCGTCCGGGCCGTGGACGAACAGGCCGTCCGCGACTGTCGCGGTGCTCGCGACGGACGCGAGAGACAGCGACGCCACCGTCGAGTCGAAGAGGTACGCGCCCACTAGGAACGCCGCGAGGAACGTCAGGGGCACCCCAGCGAGGATGACGTCGTACCGCGACACCGACCGGTCGTCGAGCGTTCCGGTGCTGTCGGCCACGGCCGTCACTCCACGTACCCCAGTTCTTTCAGTTTCTGCCCGATGTGGCGGGCCTCGCGTTCGCTAATCTCGTCCTCGGACTCCATCTCGCGGATGACGAGGTGCTTGATGAACTCCTTGGGCGACCCGAACGGTTCGTCCTCGATGTACGCCTCGACGTCCGCGACGAACTCCTTCTTGAGGGAAATCGTCGTGTAGTCGGCCATCTCGTCTGGCCGTCCACACGCCGGACAGATAAAAGTTAATTAGATGTAATTAGAGGGGATGGGCGCGACTGGTGCCTCACCCGGGGAACTCGTGGTACTCCATGCCCTGCTGTTTCAGTTCCTCGGCGCGCTTGCGCTCCAGGAACGAGTAGACGGAGCCGTGGGGCGCGCCGTCCAGCAGCATCTCCGCGGCCGACCGCGCAACGTCGACCTCGTTCGGCTGACCGATGACGCCGAACGTCGACCCGTAGATGACGACGCTGGCGCCCGTGAGCTCCTCCATCAGTTCGCGCGTGCGGCCGTTCTCGCCGATGAGGCGGCCCTTCTTCCGGCGGAGGTCGTTGTCGTTGC
>JBDGQF010000275.1:0-2937 GCA_042219255.1 Halobacterium sp.
GTGGACTCGAAGTGCCGGCGCAGCAACCGGACGTCGCCGTCCTCGTCGCGGTTCGCGCGCGCCGCCTTCTGCGCGTGCCCGACGCGCCCGTACTCGCGGGCGTGCTCGGTGACGTCGTCGACGAACTGGTCGATGCCGCTGTCCGACCCGAGGTTGTTCCCGACGCCCTCCACGAGACCGTTCGCTGCGTGCCCCGGACTGAACAGTTCCATCACGCGCTCGTCGTAGTTCTGCTCGACGTACCAGTCACGGAGGCGCTGCCGGAGGTTCGCGACGACTTTCGTCGTCCCGCCGGCGAACGGCCCCTCGTCGAGCGTCACGTAGTCCTCGGTCGCCTGGTTCCCCGCGAACCCCGCCTCGAACCCCATGAACAGCGGCGATTCCTCGGGCACTGGCTCGGTGTCCGGGATGCCGGACGCGTCCTGGCGCGCCGCGGGCATCCCCACGCCGAAAAACCCCGTTCGGCGGGACTCCACCGTCGCAACCTCCGTCAGCGCGGCGTCCACGGAGACGCCGTTCGCCGCGTCGGTCTGCCCAGTGAGCGCGTGCTCGGCCTCCAGGACGACGTCTGCGCGGTCGCTCGCCAGGTGCACGAGGACGTCCTGCGTGTCGAACACCGGGTCTTCGAACGGCGACAGCGGCTCCGGGTGCGGGAGGTCGACGCGCTCCGGCAGGGGCGTCTCGTAGCGCTCGAAGTACGCCGGCGAGTACCCCACGGAGAACAGGAGGCCGTCGCTCGACCACTCGTAGGCGTCGTCCAGCACCGAAAACGCCGTCTCGACCGTCTGCCGGTCGCTCTCCGAAGGCGGCCCGTCGGCGTCCAGGGACACGTACAGCAGGGCCTGATGGCGCGGCAGTTTCACGTTCCCGTACTGGTCGGTGCGCGCGTACTCGTTCCAGGCGTGCTGGCGGTCGGGCTTCGACTCGCTGGCCCCAGAGGGCGGCCCGTCACTGGGCGCGATTTCGGCGCAGGCCGCGAGCGCGGCCGTCGAGCCAGCGGCGACAGCGGCCTTCAGGAAGGCCCTGCGGGACGAGTTGGAGGGAGCGGGCGGCATTCGCCTGCGAGTTCGGCACGCGACGGCTTGGGTTTTGCGTCGCGGACGCCGACCGGTTTCTGGGCTACTTCCCCGCCCAGCCACCCACCAGTTCGATATAGCAGAATGCAGTTTACATGCCGCGTTTCGAGTTTACGTCAGAGAGTAAATATTCGAAAGATATACACTCCGCACCCTGTCGCCCCAGTTGTGCGTGTACGTGTCGATGACGTCGTCGGCGACGTCGCCGCGCAGGTACTTCACGACGCCGCGGTCGCCGGTGCGGTCGCGGAGGTGCGTCGTGAAGAAGTGCCGGAAGTAGTGCGGCGTCACGTTCTCCGCGGCGTCACCGCCGCTGCGGTACCAGCCCGCCGCCTCCGCGTGGTCTCTGACCACCGACCGCACCATCTCTGGCGTGAGTCGCTGTCCCCACGAGTCTCGCGTGCTCACGAACAGCGGCTCCGCCGGCGACGGCGAGTCCGGCCGAATCGCCAGATACCGCACGAGTTCGGCCTTCAGCTCCGCGTCCACGGGCACGAGCGTCGCACGCTTGCGTTTGTTCGACGCCGTGCGCTCCTCGCCGTTCACCACGTCGCCGCGGGACATCGCCGGGTCGACGAACAGCGTGTCAGGCCGGCCGTCTAACTGTGCGCGCGCCCCCAGGTCGTAGGCCGCCTCCACGCCCGGCGCGTCCAGCGCAACGTCCCGCACGTCGAGATTACACAGTTCACCGACGCGCAGCCCCGTTTTCAGGAGCGTGACGACGACGGCGCGCTCCAACGGGTGGGAGATGCCGTCGACGAACGCCCGCATGTCCTCGACGGAGACCTCGCGGCGCGTCGGGTCGGTGTCGATGGCTTCGTCCATCTCCTGGGTCACGAGCGTCATCGGGTTGCCGTCCAGTTCGCCGACCTGCGTCATGTAGCCGTAGAACCGGTTCAGGTAGGACGCGTACGTCGCCACCGTGCTGTCTGCGTGTTCGCCGCGGAGTTCGTGCACCCACGCCAGGCAGTCACGCCGGTCGGCCTCCGCTGGCGTCACGTCGAATTCCGCGAGGAACGCCTCGAACTGCCGGAGGACGCGGCCGTACGCCTCGCGCGTGCGCTCGGACTTCCCGTGGTACGCCATGTCCTCGAGGAAGTACTCGATGGGGTCGTCGGCGTCGTGGTCGCCGCGCGAGTCCGCCGCGGCGTCCGCGCTGCGTTCGCTCATCTGGCGTCCTCCAGCACGTACCCGCCCTCGCGTGGGTCGTGCGCGATGCGTCCCTCTGCCTGCAGGGACTGCACTGCCTCGTGCAGGCGGTCTTCGAAGTCCTCGGAGACCTCGGCGACCAGTCCCTCCCACGACACGAACTCGTCGGTCGAGAGCGCGTCGAGGACACGGTCTTCGAGGCCTTCACCCCCAGGGGTAGCGTCCGTAGAACCACCTTCCTCCTCGGTGTCGAGGAACCCCCGTCGGCCCGCCTGCACCATCGTCCGCAGGAACTCGCTCTGGGACATGTCGAGTTCGTCCGCGTGCTCGCGCCACTCGTCTTTTTGCTGCGGTGGCACGTACGTCTTCACGACTGCGCGGTCGTCGTCGGCCATGCTCGTGGGATTTCCGGCCGACTCCTTCAATGTTCCCCTCCCTGTGGATAAATGCTCTTATCACACTCTGGAGTACCCTATTACCACCAATTCTAAGACTAGATTCCAGGATAACCAGATTATAGGGTGCCAGGTTGCCTGATAGGAAATTTGGGAGTGTGGTACTCCGAGAGAGGATAATAATTTGGCGTGGTCGGCCTGGATGCTCGCCTCCTCGACGAGCGTCGGTTTCTCCACTAGTCGAAGATTCATCGGACCGCGTCAACCAGCGGGATTCAGTTCGAGTTCCTCGCGCTAGCCGCCCCCGTGTGCGTAGG
>JBDGQF010000082.1:0-2932 GCA_042219255.1 Halobacterium sp.
AGGACAACACCATCGTGCCGATGCCCGTCTCGACGGCCGGCCGCTTCGACGACGAGTTCGCGCACTGGCGCCGCAAACACGGCACGTACTGGCGGTGGGTGCGGCCGGTGTTCGGCGGGTCGTCCAAAGAGGACGCCAACGCCCGCATCGAGTTCCGGCCCATCGCCGGCCAGCCGACCGTCCGCGACACCATCGCCGTGCAGGCGGCGTTCGCGGGCCTCCTGGAGAACCTCCCGCGCACCGAACACCCCCTCTACGACCTCGACTGGGACACCGCCGAGGACGCGTTCTACGACGCCGCGCGCAACGGCCTGGACGCCGACCTCGCGTGGATCACCGCCGACGGCGACCGCGTCTCGGACACGGACGAAATCTACGCCGACCTCTTCGAGCAAGCGCAAGCGGGCCTGCAGCGCCGCGGCCTCTCGAACGAGGAAGCCGCGAAGTACCTGTGGCCGCTCCGCCAGCGCGCCCGCCACGAAATCACGCCCGCGTCCTGGAAGCGCGACCACGTCCGGAGCGCGCTCTACGAGGGCAACTCCTTCGAGAACGCCGTCTACGCGATGCAGTGCGAGTACATCGAGAACCAGCGCGAGACCCTGCTCTCCGGGAGTTTCGCGGACTGGGTGGGGCGCGGCGAGGAACTAGCGTAGGGACTCCGGAGTGAGATAGCGAGAGGAGAGAACGGCCAGGAAGCTACGTATCGAGTGTCAGCGCGTTCAGGGGAGGACTTCGTCGATGTCCTTGTGGCCGACGATTTCGAGGTCTTCGCGCGTGACCTTCGTGATGTGGATGCCGTTGCCGGACGCGGTGTCGCGCTCGCTCGCGGAGTCGATGGCGCGCGCGGCCGCGGTGACGGCGTCGTCCATCGTGAGGTCGTCGCTGTACTCCTGTTCGAGGGTACCGAGCGCGTACGGCATCCCGGAGCCCTGCGCGGTGTACTTGTCCGAGAGCGCGCTGCCCGAGGGGTCGAGGCTGAACACGTGGCCGCCCTCGTCGTCGACGCCGCCGAGGATGGGCGCGACGCGGAAGAACGGGCCGCCGCGCAGGAGGTTCGAGCCCATGGTGGCGAGCGCGTTGATGGACATGTACTCGCCGCGGCGCGCCTCGTAGAGGTTCGCCTCGGCGCGCAGCGACCGGATGAACGACTGGGCGCCGCCGACCGAGCCGGACATCGAGAGCGCGGCGTTCGGCTGAATCTCCTCGACCTTCTGGACGTCCTTGTTGGAGACGACGCGGCCGGCGAGGCTGGCGCGCATGTCGGAGGCCATCACGACGCCGTCCTCGGTCGTGATGCCGACGATGGTGGTGCCGGTCTTGTTGACGTTCTCGGCGTCCTTCGGCGACTGGTTGTTCTCGGGGAGGGAGCCGACTTCCGGCTCGTAGGGGTTCTGGGTGCCGCCGAACCGGGCCTGATTTCGGGCGAATTCAGGGCCGTCGTTGCTGTTGAACATTACCAGAGGTTACCAGTCCGGCACGGATAAAACCATCTTTTCCGGGGATTCGACCCGGCGGCGCGACCGCCGCTCGGCGGTGGGGTCGGGGGCGGTCGTCAGGTCGCTGCCTCGTAGGCGCGCTCGGTGCGCTCGACGAGCTGGTGGACGGGGAGCGTGATGCCGGCCTGGCGGACGAGCAGCGCGACTGGCAGCAGCAGGATGCCCAGCGCGAGGCTGGACTGGTACAGCGTGAACAGCGCGAGTCGGGTGGTGCGGTCGAGCATCGGGATGGTACTCACTCAAGCCAGACCAGTATAAATACGTTTCGCACGGCGTGACGAGACGAACCCCACGCTGTCTTGCGGTTTCGACTCCGTCGCTTCGAGGGCAACAGGAGTCGGCGCCGTCCCGTAGTCAGCCGTAGGAGTCGCGTCGCTGTGCAGACAGCACTCCGTAAGTTATGCGAAGGTTTCCAGTGGCGTGCGCCGTGAAGCGGCGAAACCACAAAGCACGACTTTCCGCGCCGTGATGAACGAGTATGAGCAACTACGTCGTTGCGATGGAAGCCGCGTGGCTCGTGCGAGACGTCGAGAACTCCGACGACGCCATCGGCGTCGCCGTGAGTGAAGCCGGCAAACGACTGAACGACCAGGACCTCGACTACGTCGAAGTCGAGGCCGGGGTAACGACGTGTCCCGCGTGCGGCGAGCCGCTGGACGCCGCGTTCCTCGCGGCGAACACCGCGCTCGTCGGCCTCGTGCTCGAACTCACGGTGTTCAACGCCGACAGCGTCGAGCACGCCGAACGCATCGCGAAGAGCGAGGTCGGTGGCGCGCTCCGCGACGTCCCCCTGGAAGTCATCGAAGTCGTCGAAGAGGGCGGCGAGGGCGAGGCGGCCGGCGAGAACGAGTAACCTCCCGAACCTTTATCAATAACTGTCGGTTATTCGGTCGTATGCGTCTGCCGACGCCCAAAGACCTGCGCGAACGGCGCACGTCGCTGGAACTCACGCAGAGCGAACTCGCCGAGCGCGCGGGCGTCTCACAGCCACTCATCGCCCGCATCGAGGGCGGTGACGTCGACCCGCGGCTGTCGACGCTCCGCCGCATCGTCGAAGCCCTCGACGAAGCCGAGGGCGACGTCGTCCGCGCGCATACACTCATGAACGAGGACGTCGTCAGCGTCGCGCCCGACGACTCCGTCAGCGACGCCGTCCAGCAGATGCAGGACGCCGGCTACTCCCAGCTCCCCGTCATCACGAACGGCGTCCCCGTCGGCTCTATCAGCGACAGCGACGTCGTCCACGCCGGCGAGGACGTCGGCGACCACCCCGTCCGGGACGTGATGAGCGAGAGCTTCCCCACCGTCTCCGAGGACGCTACGCTCGACGAGATTTCGAGCCTCCTCGACCACTACAAGGCGGTTATGGTCACCCACGACGGCGAGACGGTCGGCATCATCACGCAAGCGGACGTCGCCGCCAGAATCAGCTAGGC
>JBDGQF010000415.1:0-2930 GCA_042219255.1 Halobacterium sp.
GGTCGGTCGGACTGGTCTTGAGGTATTCGCGGAGGACGACGGTGGCGTAACTGCCCGAGGGGAGCGCGAACTCGAACGTGAGGGGGTCGCGTTCGACGGTGAGGTCTGGACGCAACAGCACCGCGCGCCGGGTGCCCGAGGAGTCGAAGTCCCCTGGGAGGTCGAAATCCTCCGGTTCGAGGTCGAGTTCCGCGAGCACGGAGCGCTCGATTTCGCCGGGTTCGCCGTCCGCGAACTCGGTGTCGGTGCCGACGAGGGGCGCGGTGACGAGCGCGCGGCCGCGCGAGCAGTGCCGCGCCATGACGTCGACGCGGTCGGCGGTGACGCGCTGCTGGCGGCCCGGGTCTGGGCGCGCTACGCCCTCGGGTGCGTCCGTTTCGGCGAACCAGACGACGTCGCCCTCGACGGGTTCGTGGAAGGGGAGGCCGCGCTCCATGCGCTCGGAGAGCATCCGGTTGAACGCGTACGACTGCGCGGCGTTCACGAACAACCGTTGGAGGTTCGACGGGAACGTCTCGATGGCGTCCCGGAAGCTGCCGCCGTCTGCGAGTTCGTGCAGCATCGTGCGCTCGTACCGGAGGCGGTTCGGGAACTCGTCGAGGGCGGCCTGCCAGTCGCGCGTGTCCTCGACGAACCGGCGCGCGCGCTGGCTGTCCTCGGGTTCGTACTCGGTGGGGTTGCCGAGGTACGCCATCGCGGCGCCCTCCCAGTCGCCGCGGAGGATGGCGAGACCGACCTCGTGCGTGATGGGGCGTTTGCTCCCGAAGCGCTGCTGGCCGAAGAAGTTGGGAACTGCGGGACGCGCAGCGTCCCGGTCTGAACGAGCGGGCGACGCCCGCGAGCCGGGGTCGCCGCCGCCGAACGCGGCGAGGTCGGCGGTGACGGCGTCCGCCTGGTCTGGGTCGTCCGGTTCGCGAACGACGACGCGGAACTCGTTGCCGGCGAGGTCGCCGAACTGGAGGCCGCGGCCGGCGCGCCCGACGACGTCGATGCCGGCGTCGTCGACGTCCGGGAGTTCCTCGGGGTCGACCTCGCGGAGCGCGAACAACTGGGTTGTGACGGCGTGACGGTCTTTCGTGCCCGCCCACGTCACGCGCTCGCGGCTCATGCCGAGGCGGTTGGAGAGTTCGCGCGCGAAGTCGTTGGTGTCCCAGCGCGTGAGGCGGACGCGCACGACGAGCCACGGGTAGTCGTCGGTGTCGGCGTCCACTGGCTGGGTGTCGAAGTCCTCGATTTCGGTGACGCGGAAGTCCGACGGCGAGTCGCGGAGGCGGCCGCCGGTGCCGTCGCTGTCGCTGGCGTAGTACCACATGCCGACGGCGCGTTCGAGTTCGTGGGCGTCCCGCATTCGTCTCTCCCTCGGGGCGCGCGCGGCTTAACCCGGGCGGTCTGCGGCCGCGCCACCGCCACTGCTATGCCGTGCGCTACCGAACCACGGACGATGGCCGACTACCGAATCGGCTTCGAGTCCGCGGACACCGAACACGACGCCGTGGGCCTCCGAGTCGAGGGCGACCTGCCGGACTGGCTGGACGGCCGCCTGCTGCGGAACGGCCCGGGGAAGTTCGAGACGGGGGACGGCGAGCGGTTCGCGCACTGGTTCGACGGCCTGGCGTACCTCCGCGCGTTCGCGTTCTCGGACGGCGGCGTCGAACTGACGACGCGCTTCCTGCGCACCGACGAGTACCGCGCCGTCGTCGAGGAGGGGAGTCTCGCCGCCGGCCAGTTCGGCACGCAGGCGGGCGGCACCCTCCTTTCTCGCCTGAAGGACGCCATCCTCCCGGCGTCGACGGACAACGCGAACGTGAACGTGCTGTGCGCCGGCGGCGACTTCGTCGCGCTCACGGAAGTCCCGACACAGGTCGCATTCGACCCGGAGACCCTGGCGACGCGCGGCGAGTGGGCGTTCGACGACGACCTGGACGCCCACATGGCGTGCGCGCACCCCGTCACCGACCCGGACTCCGGTGACACGTTCAACGTCTACGTACAGTTCGGCCGGAACACCGACTACGTCCTCACGCGCATCCCCGCGGGCGCGACGCACCGCGAGGTCGTCGGGTCGGTCTCGCTCTCGAAACCGGTGTACGTCCACAGTTTCGCAGTGACGCCCGACCACGCCGTGCTCGCAGCGTGCCCGCTCGTGATAGACGTCTGGGGGTTGCTGCGGCCGGGCGGCCACGACAACTTCCTCGACGCGCTGGACTGGCAGCCGGGCCGCCCGACGCGGTTTTTCGTCCTCTCCAGGGCGACCGGCGACGTCGTCGCGGAGTCGACGGCGCCAGCGTTCTTCACGTTCCACCACGCGAACGCGTTCCGGCGCGGCGACAGCCTCGTCCTCGACCTCGTCGCCTTCGAGGACGCCAGCGTGGTCGACGACCTCTCGCTCGCCGACCTCCAGTCCGGGTCAGTCCGCACGCTCGATGGTGACCTCCGGCGCTACACTGTCCCGCTGGACGGCGGCCGCGCGAGCCACGAGACGCTCGCTGAGGGCGGACTGTCGCTCCCGCGCTTCGACGAGCGACGGCGCGGCCAGGAGTCCCGGTACGTATACGCGACGCGCGCCGGCGGCGAGGACGGCGCGCCCAACCACCTCGTGCGCGTGGACTGCGAGCGCGGCGCGGAACGCGTCTGGCGCGAGGACGGCACGTTCTGCGGCGAACCAGTCTTCGTCCCGGAACCGGACGGCAGCGAAGCGGACGGCGTCGTGCTCTCCGTCGTCCTGGACGCCGACCGCGAACAGTCGTTCCTCCTCGTGCTGGACGCCGATTCCTTCGAGGAACGGGCGCGGGCGTGGGCGCCGGACGTCCTTCCCTTCGACTTCCACGGCCAGTACTACGCGGACGCGTAGGCGGAGGCAGCTAGAACAGCGAGAGGTCGCCGGTCACCTGGTCGACGTCGGCGTCCGGCGCGGGGCCGACGGCGACGGC
>JBDGQF010000324.1:0-2900 GCA_042219255.1 Halobacterium sp.
TGGCCCGGGTTCAAATCCCGGTCGGTGCACTATTCGTCGCTCACGTTCGTTCGCGACAGAACAGCACAGCCGACCGACCTCACGCTCGCTACGCTCGCGTGAGTCCCGGTCGTTGCACTCCCTGCGGTCTGTGTAATGTGGTCTTCTTACTGCGTCAAATCAATTGGAATCCCGAGAACGGCGAAAAATTGGTCTGTTTGGTGGGTGCGTCGAGAGCCAGTGCGTGCGAGGTTACAGTTGGGAGCCTTCTTCGTGTGGCTGGACGACGACGAAGCCGTCGTCGCCGGTGAACTCCATCTGGATGCCTTCGCCGGACGTCTGGCCGATTTCGAACGCTTTGTTGGTGGTGAACGACGGTGAGAGGTCGGTGCTCCAGGCGACGGTGGCGTCTGGGTCGGTGGTGACCGGTGGGGAGAGCGCGAGCGGGTCGCCGTGCGTGGAGAGCGCGACCTGTCCGGGGCCGCCGAGGTAGACGTTCGTGAGGCCGCCGGCGGCGACTTCGGAGAGGTTGCCGATGGTGTTGATTTCGTAGTCGACCTTCGACTCGAACGCGAGGACGTCGTTGCCGTTGACGGACAGCGACTCGTCGGCGCCGAGGTCGAGCACCTGGACTTTCTTCCCGCGGTCGGCGACGTAGAGGTGGCCGCGGCCGTCGGCCTCCATGACTGGCGTGCCTTCGCTGCTGACCGCTTCCTTGACGAGGCCGGTGAGGCCGCCTTCGGCGGACGACCGGCCGGTGAACGTGATGTCGCCCGTGTAGCCAATCATCGACCCGGCTTTCACCATCACGGTGCCGTCGACGGGGACGTCGAGCAGTCGGTTGTTCTCTTTCTGGAAGCCGGTACCGTCTTCGGAGGGCGCGTTCGACTTCGTGAACGTAGCGAGGTCCATGGCGCGTCCGCAGGTGGCGCGCGACGACACGTAAAACCTGTTGTCGAGTCGACTAGTCGGTGGTGGGCGGCGTTCGACGCCCGCGAACTCGAAGCGCGCGCCGGTGCCGTCCGCGTCCGCGAGCGAGACAGTCCAGCCGTGCGCGTCCGCGATTTTCCGGACGATGTAGAGACCGAAGCCGGTGCCGTCGTCGCTGGTGGTGAACCCGCGCTCGAAGACGCCGTCGCGGTCGGCGGCGGGAATCCCCGAGCCGTCGTCCACGACGGCGAAACCGTCGTCGGTGGGTTCGACGCGCACGGCGACATCGTCCCCGCCGTGTTCGACGGCGTCATCAGAACGCGTGGCGTTCTGATTGCCTGTCGAACCGTGTTCGACAGCGTTCCGGAAGAGGTTCTCCAGGAGCTGGCAGAGGCGGTCGTAGTCCGCGGTCACCGTGCCGAGGTCGTCGGCGACCGTGAGCGTCGCCTGCGACCCCTCCGCTGCCACGACGTCCCAGGACGTGCGTGCGGCGTCCGCGAGGTCGACGGGCCCCGTGTCGCCGATTTCCTGGCCTTCGCGCGCGAGGTAGAGGACGTCGCTGATGATGCGTTCGATGCGGTCGTGGGCGGCGTCGACGCGGTCGAAGTGTCCGGGGTCGCCGTCCTCGCGCGCGAGGTCGAGGAAGCCGCGGGCGACGTTGAGCGGGCTGCGGAGGTCGTGGCTGACCATCGACGCGAACTCGTCGAGGCGGTCGTTCTGGCGCTGGAGGCGTTCGGTGGCGCGCTGCTGTTCGAGTTCGTAGCTCGTCCAGCGCGCCATCAGTTCGACGAACGTGCGCTCGGTCTCGGAGAACGGCGCGTCGCGGGCGTCCGGCCCCGCGAAGCAGAACGTGCCATAGGTGTCGCCCTCGACCGTGATTTCGGCGCCCGCGTAACAACCGAGACCGAAGCGTTCGTAGGCGGGGTCGTCGCTCCAGCCCTCCGCCGTGGCGTTCTGGACGGCGACGAGTTCGTCGTTGGTGATGGTCTTCCGGCAGTAGGCGTCCGAGAGCGGGCAGGACTCGCCCGGCTGGAGGAGCGGGTGGTCGCCGTGCGCTTCGACGATGGTCTGGGTCTCGCCGTCGATTTGGGTGAGGAACCCGTAGGGGACGTCGAGGAAGTCGGCGCCGAGTTCGAGGAGGCGCCGGACTTTCGCCGCGAAGTCGGCGTCGCGGTCGGCGGTGACGCGGTACATCTCGCGGAGCGCGCTGCGCTCGGTCTCCAGTGTCTCCTGGAGGCGCGTGCGTTCGGTGACGTCGCGGAGCACGGAGAGGTGTTCGCCGGGGACGATGTCCGCGGTCGCAGCGTACTCGACGAGTCTGCGCTCGCCGTCCGGTCGGACGATTGGGAGCGTGTCCATCGCGTCGGCGTCGGCGGGGGCGGTGAGCCAGTCGCCGTCGAAGTCGTAGTCCGCTGGCGTGAACTCGTCGATGCGGTGGCCGAGCAGTTCCTCGCGCGCCACGCCGAAGAGGTCGGTGGCGCTCTCGTTGACGTCGATGTACGTGCCGTCGTCGTCGGTGACGACCATCGCGTCCGTCGCGCGCTCGAACGCCGCGTGGTAGCGGGCCTGCGTGCGCGTCGCCGCGACTTCCGGGGTGCTGGCCTGGCCGTCGACCGGCGGGCCTGCGTCGCTGCGTGGACTGTACTCGACGGCGGCGTGAATCCGGCGCGCGAGCCGTTCGAAAGCCGGCTGTCCGGCGTCCGCGTTCTGGTCGGCGTCGAACAGGACGACCGGGAGACTGGCCTCGCCGTCCAGCGCGTCGCGGAGCGACCCGTCTCCCGCCGCGTCCAGTCCGAACGTCGTGACAGCGCAGTCGGCGGTGGCAGCAGCGTCGACGGCGGCGTCGCGCGTGCTCGCCGCCCGCACAGTGAACCCGCTGTCGGCGCGTTCGAGACGCGACGCGACCGCTTCCGCGCGCGAGCGGTCGTCGTCGAGATAGAGGACGACGAGTGGGTCGTGGGTGTCCATCTGCTGTCCGTGCCCCAACAGTG
>JBDGQF010000241.1:0-2888 GCA_042219255.1 Halobacterium sp.
CGCAGCGTCGCCAGGCCGTCGCTGTCCGGGAGGCCGAGGTCGAGGAGGACGACGTCGAAGCGGCCGTCGCCGAGCCGCTGGAGGCCGTCCTCGAGCGTGGACTCGTGGACGACGCTCTCGCCGGGGTGGACGTCGCCGCCGTCGCGGAACGCGCCGTCGCCGACGCGCTCCTCGAAGGAGACGGCGTCCCGCAGCATCTCCTTGATGTACCTGGCGTCCCCGGGGTTGTCCTCGACGAGCAGAATCCTGGGTGGTGAGTCGTCGGGCATGGCTGTCAGTCTGGGTCCGGTGGCAGGTGGACGAGCGTCAGCCAGAACTCCTCGAACGACCGCACGACGTCCACGAACTCCGCCGGGTCGACTGGCTTCGTGAGGTACGCGTTCGTGTGTCGCTCGTAGCTCTCGACGACGTCCTCCTGGGCCTCGGAACTCGTGAGCACGACGACCGGAATCCGCCGCAGGCCCTCGGTGCCTTTCACGTGTTCGAGGACTTCGAGGCCGTCGACCTTCGGGAGGTTCAAGTCCAGGAGCACGAGGTCTGGGCGCGGCACGTCGTCGTAGTCGCCGCGCTGCGCCAGGAAGTCCAGTGCGGCCTCGCCGTCCGTCACGACGTGCAGGTCGTTGTTGATGCTGGCTTCCGCGAACGCCTCGCGAGTGAGGCGGACGTCCCCGGGGTTGTCCTCGACGAGCAGGATGTCCACCGGGTCGCCGTCGCGGTGTTCAATCACGCGCGTCCACCTCCTCGACGGCGGGCAGGCTGACGTAGAACGTCGACCCTTCGCCGGGTTCGGACTCCACCCAGACGTCGCCGCCGTGGCGCTCGACGATGCGTTCGGCGAGCGCGAGGCCGATGCCCGTCCCCGGGTGTTCGTCGTGGCTGTGCAGGCGCTGGAACACGTCGAACACGCGGTCGACGTGCTCGGGGTCGATGCCGATGCCGTCGTCGCTCACCGCGACCACCCACTGGTCGCCGTCGCGTTCCGCGGACACTTCGACTGTCGGCGGGCCGTCGCCGCTGTACTCGATGGCGTTGCTCAGGAGGTTCCCGAACACCTGGCGGAGCTGGTTCGGGTCGCCGCGGACCGTCGGCAGCGCCGCCACGTCCACGGTGGCGTCGGTCTCCTCGATTTTCACTTCGAAGTCGCGGCGGACGTCTGCGAACACGTCCGCGAGTTCGACCGGTCGGAGGGACTCGCCGCGCGTGTCCACGCGAGCGTACTCCAGCAGCGCGTCAATCATCTCCTGCATGCGTTCGGCGCCGTCGACGGCGTACTCGATGAACTCCGCGCCGTCGTCGTCGAGTTCGTCGCCGTACCGCTCCTCGACGAGCGTGAGGTAGCTGGACACCATCCGCAGCGGCTCCTGGAGGTCGTGGGAGGCCGCGTACGCGAACTGTTCGAGGCGGTCGTTCGACGCCTCGAGTTTCCGCTGGTACTCGCGGCGCTCAGTGATGTCCGTCATCGTCACGACACCGCGGTCGACGTCGCCGTCGTTCAGTACTGGCATCCCGTGGACCATGATAACTCGCTCCTCACCGTTAGCTGCCTCGATTTCGTACACGTGGGGGTCGGCGACCTCCTCGCCGTCGAGCACTCTCGCCATCGCGAACTCTTCGGGGCCGACGCGCTCGCCGGAGTCCGCCCACCACGCGTCGAACCGGTCGTACTCCGCGACGCTGTCCGCGTCGAACACCTCGCCGCCCCAGATGCGGGTCGCGACGTCGTTCGCCTCCAGGAGTTCGCCGTCGGCGTCCGCGACCACGACCCCCACCGGCATCACCTCGAACAGCGTCTCCAGTTGGCCGCGCTGGCGTTCGAGTTCGCGCTCCACGCGCTTCTGCTCGGTGATGTCCGTAATCGCGCCCGGGAACGTCACCGCGTCGCCGCCCTCGCACTCGACGTGGCCGCGCGCCACGACCCAGCGCTCGTCGCCGTCCGCGTCGTACACGCGGTACTCCTGTTCGTACTCGCCGCACGTGTCGACCGCGCGGTCGATTGCCGCCTCCACTCTGTCGCGGTCGTCCTCGTGTATCGCCGCCACCATGTCGTCCAGCGAGACGCCGTCGCGGGCGCGCTCCGGGTCGACGCCGAACAGGCGCGCGAGCGCGGCGTCCGCGACGAACCGGTCGTCGGGGACGTGCCACTCCCACGTGCCGACCGCGCCCGCCTCCGCCGCGGCCTCCATCTGGGCTTTCGCGTCCTCCAGGAACTGCTCGCGTTCCTTGCGCTCCGTGACGTCCTGGGCGGCGCCGCGCAGCGACACCACGTCGCCGTCCTCGGTGTCCGGCGACCCCTGCACGCGCAGCCACCGCGTCTCGCCGTCCGGCCGGTGGAACCGCGCCTCCACGTCGAAGGACTCGCCGCGCTCCAGTGCGCCCTCGACGGCGTCCGCCACGGCCGCCCTGTCCGCTTCGTGGTAGACGTCCAGCGCTTCCTCGAGCGGCGGTTCCTCGTCGGCGTCGACGCCGAGGATGTCGAAGAGGTGGTCGCTCCAGAACACGTCCATCGTCTCCGGGTCGACCTCCCAGCCGCCGACGTCGGCGATGCGCTCGGTGCGCTCCAGCAAGTCGAGCGTGCGTTCGAGTTCCCGCTCGCGGGCCTGCTGGTCGGTGACGTCCAGCGCGATGCTCTGTCCGGCCGTCACGTCGCCGTCGGCGTCACGGAGCGGCGTCGCCCACACGCGGTACGTGCGGCCGCCGAGCGTCGACACGACGCTGTCCGTCTCGCCGTCCAGCGCCGCCTCGAACACCGGTTCGACGTCCGCCGCCGTCTCGTCGGGGAGCGCCTCCCAGATGGTCTTCCCCTCCAGGTCGGCGGCGTCCACGTCGATGTCGTCCCACATCGTGCCGTCCACGAGCGTGTACCGCAGGTCGTCGTCGAAGACGCCGAC
>JBDGQF010000029.1:0-2874 GCA_042219255.1 Halobacterium sp.
GCGGGTTCGAGGCCGGCGTACTCGCCGAGGTACGCGGTCCGCGCGTCCTCGAGGTACGTGACGTAGACGGCGTTGTTCACGTGCCCGAGCATGTCGTAATCCTGGTAGCGAACGTCGACGGCGTGCGTGAACGCGAACTCGGTCATCGCCGGACTGTCCGCCCGCCGACGGGTTAAGTCGTTGGAAACACCGCGCGCGATGTCCGCCGGCGGAAACCAGACCGGGCATCGCTGCTGTCACTGACCAGCCTCACGGCTGGTCGCTGGGCCTGTCGACGTCCCGCCGCACGCCGGCGTCGTCCGTCTCGACGACTGCCGCGTCGTCGGCGGACAGCAGCACGTGTTTGCCGCCGACGTCGCCCTCGCGGCCGGCGAGCGCGGGGAAGTGCGCTGCGTCGAACAGCACCGGGTTGCCGCGCTCGCCGTCGAAGCCAGCGGCCAGCGCCGACCCCTCGCCTGCCTCGTAGGCGGCGACGAGCGCGCGCACGCTCTCCGGTGACACGAACGGCATGTCCCCGAGCGCGAACACGGCCGCGTCGACGTCGGCGCTCGCTCGTTCAACGGCCCGCACGCCGGCGCGCACCGAGGACGCCTGTCCGGACTCGTAGTCCGGGTTCTCGGCGAACGCCACGTCCAATCCCTCGAGCGCGTCCCGCACCCTGTCCGCCTCGTAGCCGACCACGACAACGACGGGGGAGAGACCTGCGTCCAGGAGCGTCGCCGCGCTCCGGCGCACCATCGGTGTGCCGTCGACGTCCGCGAGCAGTTTGTTCGCGTCGCCGTACCGCGAACTCGTGCCGGCGGCGAGCAGGACGCCCGCCACCGAGGCCTCGCCGGCGCGTTCGGCGGGCGGGTCGACGACCGGGAGCGTCATTCGACTGCTGGGTACGGGACGACGCGGACGTCCTCACCTGCGTCGACGCCGGACTCGGTGAGCACGAAGGCGTCGGCGCGCGTCGCGCGCGTGCTCGACGAAAGCACGCTGGGGTCGAACGTCTCCTCGTAGACGGACAGCGCGGACGCGCTGTGGCCCAGCGGCGTCGCGTCCCCGCCGTCGAGCGTGACGGGAATCGCGTACTCGAAGCCCTCGGGGCCGAGCCCGACGGTCTCGGTCATCGTCGCCGGGACGGTCGGCAGGTCGGTGCGTCCGGTGAAGAACGGTCGCGCGACGAGCGCCGTAATCGTGTGCGCGCCCACCGGCTTTCCGGGAATCGCGAACGCCGTCGCGTCGTACTCCGGGAGGTCGGCGACGGCGATTGGTTTGCCTGGCCGCACGCGCACGCGGTGGAAGTCCACGTCGCCGAGTTCGTCGAGCGCGCGAATCACGTAGTCTTTCTTCCCGACGCTCGTCCCGCCCGTCGTCACCACGACGTCGTGGTCGGCGGCGAGGCCGGCGATGCGGTCTTCGACCACGTCGTACTCGTCGGGCACGCTCCCCTCGTAGGACGCGTCGTGACCCCAGGACTGCACGAGGCCGGCGAGCATCGGCGAGTCCAGGTCGTCGATGCGTCCCTCGTTGATTTCCGTGCCAGTCGCGAGCACGCCGACGGAGAACCGCTCGCGCACCGCGACTTCTTCGACGTCCAGGTCGCGCAGCAGGATGGCGTCCTTCGGCGAGAGGCGTTCGCCCGCCTCGAAGAGGTGTTCGCCCGCTTCGACGTTGCTCCCGCGCTCGTAGACGTACGTCCCCGGTTCGACGTCCGCGCCCGTGAGTTCGCTGCCTTCGACGACGCCCTCCTCGACTTTCAGCACGGCGTTGGCGCCCCGCGGCAGCGGCGCGCCGGTCGCGATGCGGACGGCCTGCCCGGACTCGATTTCGCCGGGGTCGTCCTCCGGGAACACCTCGCGGTCGACGACCTCGAAGGGGTAGTCCTCGGTGGCGTCGAACGCGAACCCGTCCATCGTCGCGTGACTGTGCGGCGGTTCGTCCTGCTCGGCGACGACGTCCTCGGCGAGGACGCGCCCAGCGATTCCATCGAGGCCCACGCGCTCGGCGGCCAGTCGGGCGAGCGCCTGCTCGCGGACGTCCAGTACGCGGTCGACCGCGTCCGACCGCCACAGCATGTCCGCGTGGTCGTGGCTCATACCCACACGACGCACGGCCGCCAGTTAACGTCTTGCCACCAGGAAGGCGTCGCGAAGATACTCGATACCAGACGGACACACATTCTCAAAACGTGACTATATAGAAGTCCGGGTGGTCGGGGTTGTTCGTCAAGATACGGGGCTGAATGTGCGTTATGGGGACTAGTGTCCGATATCTGTATGGTGAAATGAGGGATTTGCAGTATCGGCCGGAATGCTAAAATTCGTTTTCTTGAGTGGCTAATACGGTGTTTTCTCGGTTCGGCCGCTGTATGCGGAAAAAGATACTAAATCTGGGATATATAGTAAACAGTCGGATTGATGCAACAAATCCATTACGAGTGTATGGGCGTAACGGCTACGAGTAGGTGAGGTTGAGGTCGATGACGTTGACGGCGCTGCGGACGACTTCAGGAATCTCCTCGCGGAAGCGTTCGTCCTGGAGGCGCGTGGTGGGGCCGGCGATGCTGATGGCGCCGAGGACGTCGCCGTCGGGGCTGGTGACGGCGGCGGCGACGCTGCGAAGGCCGTCCAGGCGCTCCTCGTCGTCGAACGCCATGCCGCGCTCGCGGACGTCGGCGAGTTCGTCGCGGAGGACGTCGCGGTCGGTGATGGTGTTCTCCGTGAGCGCTGGGAGGCCGTGCCGGTCGACGATTGCGTCGACGCGCTCCTCGGGGAGGTGCGCGAGGATGGCTTTCCCGAGCGCCGCACCGTGGAGGTAGATGCGTTTGCCGGCGTACGTGTCGACGTGGACGGCGCGGTCGCCTTTCGCGCGGTGGACGAAGACGCC
>JBDGQF010000209.1:0-2870 GCA_042219255.1 Halobacterium sp.
GACCCGACGACGGACGCGGCGAAGAGGACGAGCAGCGCGTGCCCGACGTGGTAGTTAGCGATGAAGTCGTCAATGATGGGCAGCGGTGTGAACGCCATTGTTGGTCGGAAATGACCGCGAAATCCCCTTTAAGGTTCCGTTCCGCCGTCCGGCCCGGTGATGTCCAGCGGGCGAATCCACCCGTACCACACGACGAGCACCATCGACGCGTACCCGACCGCCCAGACGGCGGCGCCGACAGTCGGCGCGCCCGCGGCGTTCAACGCGTAGTTCGCGACGCCTGGCACCACGACGCCGGCCGCAATCAGCAGTCCGAGCACTACCCGTTCGTCCATACAGGCGTGTTCGCGCTCCAGCCGCGTCAATGCCCCGGTCTGGAGTCCGACTGAGCGTCCAGCGGGAACCACCGCCGTCGGAGAACATCGACATCGAACTCCCTGCGCGCGCCGGCCGACGACCGCGCGGTCGGCCGGAAAGCGGGGACCATCGGGCACCGGGGTACCCGGCACCCACGCGTCCGTTCACGGCCCGCGGTACTCAACGTTGCGCGCAGTCGCAGCGCGTGAAAAACCACTGGAGGGCGCCAGTGCCGGACGCGGCGTCAGCGCTGCCAGAACGACGGCGTGAACACGACGAGCACGGACAGCACTTCCAGGCGCCCAATCCACATCAGGAACACCATGTAGAGTTTCGACGCGTCCGTGAACGGCAGGAAGCTCTCCATCGGGCCGACGACGCCGAACCCCGGACCGACGTTCCCCAGTGTCGCGATGGCGACGCTCATCGCGTCCAGGCCCGTCATCGTGATTTCGTCGACGCGGTAGCTGTCGAGGTAGATGACGACGGTGGAGACGGCGAACAGCGCGAAGAACAACACCACGAACGCGAACACGTCCCGAATCGTGTCCTCCTCGACGACGTCGCGCGCGAACCGCAGCGGTCGCACCGCGTCCGGGTGAATCGTCGTGAAGAACGACCGGCTGACCGCCTTCTTCACGAGCACCCAGCGCACGATTTTGATTGAGCCGGCCGCCGACCCCGCCGACCCGCCGAGGAAGTACGCGAACAAGAGAATGGTCTTCGCGGACGCGTCCCACGTGTTCACGTCCATGCTCGCGTATCCCGTCGTCGTCACGATGGCGACGACCTGGAAGACGCCCTGCCGGAGCGAGTTCTCGACGTTCCCCGGGATGACGCCGACGTTCGCCGGCGTCGACTCCAGGCCGACGCCCGCGTACAATACCGCGGCGATGACCGCGCCGAACAACCCGACCGCGAGCAGGTACCACCGGAACTCCGTGTTGTCGGTGAGCCGGCGCGGCTCCCCGCGGAGCACGTACCAGAACAGCGCGAAGTTCGTTCCCGCGACGAGCATGAACGGCACGAACACCCACTGCACGACCGGCGCGAACGCCTCCACGCTCCGCCCCTCCGGACTGAACCCGCCCGTCGGTAGCGTCGTGAGCGCGTGCGCGACGGCGTTGTAGACGTCCATGTTCGGCGCGACGCCCGCGACGTGCAGCGCGTAGTACGTCACCGCCGCCAGCACCGTGAACCCCGCGTAGATGCCCCAGAGGACGCGCGCCGTCTCCTGGATGCGCGGCGTCAACTTCTCCAGTGAGAGCCCAGGCGCCTCCTGGTTGATGACTTGCGCGCCTCCCACGGACAGCTCTGGGAGGATGGCGACCATCAACACGAGAATCCCCATGCCGCCCAGCCACTGCGTCAACTGCCGCCACATGAGCATCGCGTGCCCGTGTTTCGCCACTGAAATCTCCCCCAGGACGGTCGCGCCCGTCGTCGTGAACCCGCTCATCGACTCGAACAGCGCGTTCACCGGCGTCGCCACCGTCCCCGTCCCGGCGACCAGGTACTGGACGATTCCCACCAGCGGCACCACCAGCCACGCCAGACTCACCAGCAGAAACGCCTCCCTGTTCCCGAGTTCGCTGCCGTCGTGCACCTGCTCCAGCAGCACGCCCGCGCCCACCATCACCGCGCTCGTCGCGAGGAACGGCACCGGGTCTTCGCCGTAGTAGAACGCCAGCGCCAGCGGCAGCACTGGCGCCACCCCGATGTACTTCAACACCGTCCCCACGTACGCGACGCTCACCCGATAGTCCACGTACGTACTCGGCATGTTCACCATCGAACGTCCCCACCCTCGGACGGCGCACGGATGGCCGTTTCGCCTCCGGCGGACTCCACACGGCCCACGCCGCCCCACCGCTCGCGCCGTCAGTCCACGAGCTGGCGCGCCATCCACTCCTCGCTCGCCCGCCCCAGCATCGACTCCCAGTCCGGGAACACCGTCGCCGCCGCCACGTACTCGTCGAACGCCGCCTCCGACACCGCACCGAAGTCCGCGCGCGTCGCAATCTCCCACTCGCTTTCCTCCAGGAACGCCCGGAACGACTCCGCGTCCGTGTGCCGCCGCATGAACCCCTGCGTGAACAACTCCGCGAGCGCCGCGTCGTCGCCCTGCAGTTCGCTCGCCGCGTCGTGGAGGTCGTCCACTAGCTCGCCGACGTCGTCGGTCATGACCTCCCCATCGGCGCCCAGTCCGCAAAACAGTTCCCCTGCGTCAGACGGGCGTCTGCCGAGCGCTCCCCGAGCAGACGGCCCACAGCGACAACCCCTCGTCGCCGAGCCGAATCGTCGCGCTCCGACTATTCTCACCGCCCGGCGTGGCGGGACAACACAACCCCGTCGAGAGTGACCCAGGAACGCCTCCATCGACCAGGACAGGAATCACTGGAAGGGCCTGAGAACGTGAGGAATTCGAGTGGGTCAGTGCGGATTTGAACCGCAAACTTCCACCTTATCAGAGTGGCGCTCTACCTAGTTGAGCTACTGACCCGGACGCATCC
>JBDGQF010000333.1:0-2855 GCA_042219255.1 Halobacterium sp.
GGCGCGCGCCGGGTTCGGCCGCGTCGTCTACAGCGTCGGCGGCGACGAAATCGGCGAGTTCACCGGCAGCAGTCCGGCAGTCCGGTCGCGTGAAATCCTCGACGGCGTCACGGAGGTGGTCGGCCCCGTGTTGAACGACGAGGGGCGGCGCGTCCACGAGGAGTACGACTGGTGACCGGGCGGCGCGTCCACGAAGACTGCGACTGGTGACTCGCCGGCGCGGCGGTGCGAGCGCGGGGGCGGTGGGCGCCTGCGCCGTGCCAATTGTTAAGTCAGAGGCCGGACACGCTCGAATGGAGGCTCGTCATGGAAATCTCTGACCAACTCCTCTGTCTGTTCAGTGCGGAAGTCACCGTGAAAGACGACGAGTACGTCGTCGAAGTGCCGCGCAGCGAGGTCGAAGCCGGGTCGGTCAACCCCGGCGACGTCTACCGCGTCGCGCTCATCTCGCAGTCCGGCGCCGAGTCCGGCACCGAGTCCGAGACGACCGAAGAGCCGGCGTCCTCGGAGCCACAGCCACCCGTCGAGGAGGGCGAAATCCGGTACGTGGAAATCGAGGACATCGGCAAGCAGGGCGACGGCATCGCGCGCGTCGAACGCGGCTACGTCATCATCGTCCCGGACGCCGAAATCGGCGAGCGCGTGAAAGTCGAAGTGACGGAAGTGAAGTCGAACTTCGCGGTCGGCGAAATCATCGAGGACGAGTACTGACTGCCGACAGTCGACCTCCCTCCGTATTTTGCGCGCCGAGCGGCCGCGCCGCCTACTGCGTGAACTTCGCGAGGTCGGTGTCCTCGACGGCGGGCGCGGACTCGTGCGGCCGGTCGACGAGGATGTCGCCCGCGGTGGACTGCCCGATGCCGGGAATCGCGGTGAGTTCGTCCATCGTCGCGTCGTTCAAATCCAGGGGGTGGGGGACGCCCGTGACCGACCGGTAGCCGTGGTCGGTGACGGCGACGTCGATGGTCTGGCCGAGTTCGCGCTCGCCGGGAATCCCCACGAGCAGCGAGTACGTGCCCAGTTGGCGGCCGAACGTCTTCCCGTCCTGGTGGTACTCCAGCGTGACGTCCTTCAGGACGGTCCCCGGCGGCACGACGTGGTCCAGCATCGGGTTGTCGATGGTCTCGCGGACGTCCTGCTTGTACTGCTTGAACTGTTGCTTGTGGTCGTTCGCGAGGTCGGCGCCCGTCTCCGCCATCTCCGTGCCCTCGAACGCCATCACCTGGCGGATGTTGATGCGGCGCAGCATCAGGCCCTCGTCGAGGACGCGCTGGAGGAAGCGCTTGTTGTGCTCGAACGTCTCCTCGCGCTCGCCCGTCAGGCCGTGCACGAGGTTGATGCCCGGCAGCAGTTTCGGCAGCCTGTTCGTCGCCTCGTCGCCGTACGTGGGCGCGTCCTCCGGGTCCTCGCCCGGCCGCCAGCCGCCGACTTCGTTCACGATGCGGACGGCTTCCAGGCACTCGTCGGCGGTGACGAGGAGGTTGTTCTCCTCCTGTACCACCGGGTCGGCGGACTCCAGGCCGAACGCCGCCGTGTCACCGGCGGTGTTGTGCTCGGCGATAATCCGGATGGCCTCCTTGGACTGCTCGGGGTAGTCCACGATGGTCACCGGGTTCATGTTGTCCAGGTGCAGCGTCTTCAGGTCGGGCGCCACCTCGCGGATGCCGCCGTACAGCTCCCGGATTGCGTCAGGATTGGGTGCTTCGCCGTCGCCGCCGAACGCGAGGATGTCCGCCTGCCGGCCGAGGCGGAAGTGGCGCGCGCCGTGGTCGTAGAGGTTCCCGACCTCCCGCACGACCGACTCCGCGGAGCGGAACGCGGGGTCGCCGTACATCGGCTCCGTGCAGAACGAACACCGGTACGCGCAGCCACGCGAGGTCTCCATCTCGCAGATGAGGTAGTCCGGATAGTTCGGGTGCTGTTCGACGACGAACGCGCCCTCCGCGCCCCACCGGTCGATTTCGTCGTTGCTCCGGTAGCGGTCTTCGAACCCCTCCAGGCCGCTGTTCACGAGGTCGTACGCCGCCGCCTCGACGTCCGCCATCGCGAGGAAGTCGAAGTCCAGGTCGGAGCGCTCCATCTCCTGGGCGCCCGCGTTCTCCTCGCCGACCCCGAACCGCACGGGGCCGCCCATCACGCTCGTGCCCTCCGCGACCCACGCCAGTTCGCGGACTTCGTCGGGTTCGGCGGGCGTCCCGCCGACGTACTTCCCGGGCACCGTCATCCCGCCGACGTACACGAACAGGTCGGCGTCAGCGACGTCGTTGAACTTCGACTTGTCCTCGCGGAGTTCGTCGATAGTGTGGTAGGTGACGTTGTCCGCGGGCACGCCGGCGTCCACGATGGCGCCGGCGGTGTACCGCGGATACGTGGAGATGTACGGCGGCACGCCGAAGTGCGCCGGCTCGTCGACGTAGCCGTCGACGAGCGTCACGTCCAGCTCCGCGGGGTCAATCATACACCAGCGTTGGGCTTCGACGCGTAAGAACGTGACTACACGCGCCTTCTGGGACGTGACAACAGGCGCCTGGGGGAACGTGACTACACGCGCCTGGGGGAACGTGACTACACGCGCCTTCTGGGACGTGACATCAGGTGCCTGCGGGGACGTACCTTCACTCGCCGCGAAGTGACGCGTTACGCGTAGATTCGGCCCTCGACGCTGTCGGCGTCGAACGCGAACTCGCCGAGGTTCCGGTGGACTGCGACGGCGGCCGCGACGCTGTCCAGCGCGTCGCCCTCGTGGTCGCTGACCGCCGTCTCGCGGACGCGCTCCGGAATCGCGACGCCTGCGGCATCGGCGAGGCCGTCGACGTTCCGCTCGCGGCGCCGCGTCTCGCCCTCGCCGCGTCCCT
>JBDGQF010000269.1:0-2854 GCA_042219255.1 Halobacterium sp.
GCAAAGCGAGGCGACGTTAAGGCGAGCGCGGAGCACAGCGATGCGCGAGCAGCGTGGCCGACCATCGGGAGGCCACGTTGTAGCGAGCGGCGACCGGTGGGAGCCGCGAGCAGCGTGGCCGAATCGTTTCGGCGACGGTCTTTTCCGGGTTCTCGGGCGGCGTGCCCAGGGTTTCGGAACGCGCACCAGTCTTTTCCTTCGGGCGGCTGAACGCCGGAATATGGAGGTCACTCGGAAGTCGCTGGCGAAGCTCCTGGTGGCGGTGTTCGTGGCGAACCTCGTGGTGATGGGGGCGGGGGCGGCGTACTCCTACGAGCACCAGCCGCCGATTCCGAACGAGGTGGTTGGGCCGGACGGGGAGACGGTGGTGACCGAGGAGCAAGTGCAGGCGGGGAAGGCGGTGTTCCAGTCGGACGCGCTGATGAACCACGGGTCGATTCTGGGGAACGGCGCGTACTTCGGTGAGGACTACACGGCGGACGCGCTCCAGTTGAAGACGCGGTTCATGCGGGAGTACTACGCCGAGCAGCGGTACGGCGAGGCGTTCGACGCGCTGTCCGCGGCGGAGCAGGCGGCCGTCGACAGCCAGGTAACTGCCGACCTCGACCGCACGATTGCTGGCGAGACCGCGCAGTACTCCGCCGCCGAGGTGTACGCCCACGAGCAGGTGCGGGAGGTGTACGTGCAGCGCTACCACGAGGGCGCCAGCGAGCGCGGCGTCCCGGAGGGGATGGTCGAGTCCGCCGCAGACGCGCGCCGGTTCGCGGACTTCGCGATGTGGACGGCGCTCGTCTCGCACGCCGAACGCCCCGGCACCGACCACAGTTACACGAACGACTGGCCGTACAACCCGCTCGCGGGGAACGTGCCGACCGGCCAGACGATGGTCTGGAGCGCCGTCGCGATGATTCTGCTCATCGCGGGCGCCGGCATCGGCGTCTGGCTGTACAAGACCGTCGAACTCCCCGAGCCGTCGACGGCGGGCGTGGAAGTTCCAGACCCGGCGGACGTCGACCTGCTGCCGAGTCAGCGCGCAGCGACCCGGTTCATCCCGCTGGCGGCGCTGTTGTTCGTCGCGCAAGTCCTGCTGGGCGCGCTGCTCGCGCACTACTACGTCGAACGCGACGCGTTCTTCGGCGTCGGCGAAGCCCTGGGAGTCGACGTCATCCAGTGGCTCCCGTTCGCGCTCGCGAAGACCTACCACCTCGACCTCGGCGTCCTCTGGATTGCGACGCTGTGGATTGGCGCCGGCCTCTTCCTGCCCGGCCTCCTGACCGGCCACGAACCCGACCGGCAGGAGTCCGCCATCAACGCGCTCCTGGTGGCCGTCGTCGTCGTAGTCTTCGGCGGGTTCGCAGGCATCTACCTGGGCGCGAACGGCTTCTTCGACGGGCCGCTGTGGTGGCTGCTCGGCAACGAAGGCCTCGAGTACGTCGAAGTCGGCCGGCTCTGGCAGGTCGGCCTCCTGGCGGGGTTCGGCATCTGGGCGTACCTCGCGTACAGGGGGTTCAGGCCGCTGCTGGCGCACGAACAGCGGTTCGGGCTCGCGCACATGATTCTGTACGCTGGCGCGTCCATCGGCCTGCTGTTCGTCGCCGGGATGCTGTACACGCCGGACACGAACATCGTGATGACGGAGTTCTGGCGGTGGTGGGTCGTCCACATGTGGGTGGAGGGCGCCTTCGAGTTCTTCATCGTCGCCATCGTCGGCATCACACTCGTCTCGATGGGCCTGCTGCGCAAGCGCTCCGCGGAGAAAGCCGTCGCGCTCCAGGTCTTGTTCGTGATGGGCAGCGGCGTCATCGGCGTCAGCCACCACTACTGGTGGATTGGCCAGCCGGACGTCTGGGTGCCGCTCGGGAGCGTGTTCTCCACCCTCGAACTCGTCCCCCTGATTCTCATCCTCTTCGAGGCGCTCGGCCAGTACCGCGCGCTCTCCGCCAGCGACGACGCCTTCCACTACAAACTCCCGTTCGCGTTCATCATCGCCTCGGGCGCGTGGAACTTCGTCGGCGCCGGCGTCCTCGGGTTCTTCATCAACCTCCCGCTCATCAACTACTACGAGCACGGCACCTACCTCACCGTCGCGCACGCCCACGCCGCGATGTTCGGCGCGTTCGGCTTCCTCGCGCTCGGCATGGCGACGTACATGCTCCGGCTCTCGGTCGACCCCGAGCGCTGGAACGGCACGCGGCTCCGGTGGGCGTTCTGGCTGTGGAACGCCGGCCTCGCCGTCATGGTCGGCCTGTCCCTGCTCCCCGTCGGCTTCCTGCAACTGGAGACCGCGTTCACCGAGGGGTACGCCGTCGCGCGCTCGCTGGCGTTCTACAACCGGGAGGTCGTCCAGTTGTTCTTCTGGGCGCGGTTCCCCGGCGACACGATGCTCGTCCTCGGCACGCTCGTGTTCGCGTACGACGTCGTCAGGAAACGGTTCGTGCTGCGGTCGGTCACGCGCGACGAGACCGAGGGGCCGATTCCGTCCCGCGTCCTCGCAGAGGACGACGACTGACCGCCCTGGGCCGCCGCCTCAGATTTCCGTGACGCGGTTGTCGACGTCGACGGCCTGTGCGTCCTCCGGCAGGAGCGCGACGACGAGGAAGTCAGCGTACTCGCCGACGTAGTCCACGAGCGTCGCGATGCGGTCGGAGTCGATGGCCTCCAGGGAGTCCAGCAGCATGAACGGCACCTCATCGTACACCTCGTGGACGAGGTAGCCAGCGAGCGCGAACACGAGGCCGGTCACCTCGCGCTCGCTCTCCGAGAGGTGGTCGACGGTGTCCTCGTACGCGGTGCCGTCCTCGCTCGCGCGCACCACGTGCAGGTCGAACTCCGCGTCCTCGACGGTGCGGCGGCC
>JBDGQF010000466.1:0-2849 GCA_042219255.1 Halobacterium sp.
ACATCGCCGGCCCGACCGGCGCGACCGTCACGCTCGCGCACGTCTTCACGCAGGAGGAGTACGAGGACATCAGGGGCGGCATCGGCCTCGAGGACGGCGCGGACGTCACCTCGGACGCCGTAGCGCGCCGCCACGCGACAATCCGCGACCTCGGCGACCGCCTCGACGACGCAGGCATCGACTACGACGTCGCGGGGCGCGTCGGCGAACACGGCGAGAGCATCGTGTCGCTGGCGGACGAAGTGGACGCCGACCTCGCCATCGTCGGCGGCCGGAAGCGCTCGCCCACCGGGAAGGCCGTCTTCGGGAGCACCGCGCAGACGGTGTTGCTGTCGGCGCCCTGTCCCGTGACGTTCGTGCGCAGCGACCACTGAGGGATGGACGCGACAGTCGAGGACGGCCCGGGCGGCCTGCTCGTCGCGGAACTGGACAGCGGCGACTCGATGCTGGCGGCGTCGGACGCGCTCGTCGACCACACGGGCGGCGTGCGCGTCGAGCGCGCCCGGAAGGGCGTCCTGCGGTCGGTGGCGAACGCCGCGCGGCAGCGCCAGCGCACGCCCGTGCGAGTGACGGCGACCGAGGACACGACGGCGCGGTTCTCCCCGAACCACTCCGGGTCGGTCGTCGCCGCGCCGCTGGGCGAGGACGGCATCGCGGCGACCCGGGACGCGTTCGTCGCGGCGGAAGCGTCGGTGCGCGTCGGCGCCGACCGCGTCGGCGACGCGCCGGCGCGCGGCAGCGGACTCTTCCTGACGACAGTCGCGGGCGACGGCAGGGCGTTCGTCGCGGGACACGGCCGCGTGGACGCCGTCTCCGTGCCCGCCGGCGACGACCGCGTGGTGTCGGCGGCGCACGTCGTCGCGTTCGGCGCGGACGCCGACGTAGCGGTCGAGCGCGTCGGCGCAATCGAGGACGCGCCGGCCGCGTGTCGCGTGCGCGGGCCGACGACCGTCTGGGTGTCGACGCGGCCGTCGCCGCGGTTCACGCAGTGACCGGCCGGGCGCCGACGACATCTCGTGGAGTCCGCGAACTAACACGCCTCCGAGTGAAAACTGTGCAGTTAAGTGGACGGACGGCCCCACTGTCTGTAGATGCCGTACTTCGTCGGCGTTGACCTCGGCGCGACGAACGTCCGCGCCGCCGTCGCGGACGACGACGCCACCGTTCTCGCCAGCGACAAGCGGCCGACCCCGCGCGGCCCGACTGGCATCCACGTCACGGAAGCCGTCCTCGACGCGGTGCGCGCCGCCTGCGACGGCGCCGGCGTCGACCCCAGTCGCGTGCAGGCGGCCGCAATCGGCAGCATCGGCCCGCTCGACCTCGCCGAGGGCGTCGTCGACGGCCCAGCGAACCTCCCGGAGTCCGTCGGCACGGTGCCGCTGGTCGGCCCACTGTCGAAACTCGTCGACTCCGACGACGTCTACCTCCACAACGACACCGTCGCCGGCGTCATCGGCGAGCGCTTCCACGCCGACCGCAACCCCGACGACATGGCGTACGTCACCATCTCCTCGGGCATCGGCGCGGGCGTCGCCGTCGACGGCAACGTCCTCTCCGGGTGGGACGGCAACGCCGGCGAACTCGGGCACATGGTCGTCGACCCGCAGGGCCGCCGGACGTGTGGCTGTGGCCGCGACGGCCACTGGGAGGCGTACTGCTCGGGGAACAACATCCCGGAGTACGCGCGCATGCTCGCCGAGGAAGGCAGCGACGTCGAGACGTCGCTCCCGTTCGACGACCCGGAGTTCTCCGCGAAACACGTCTTCGACCACGCCGACACCGACGAGTTCGCGCGCTACGTCGTCGACCAGGTCGGGTTCTGGAACGCCGTCGGCATCACGAACCTCGTGCAAGCGTACGCGCCCCTCGTCGTGTACGTCGGCGGCGCCGTCGCGCTCAACAACCCGGAGGAAGTCCTCGACCCCGTCCGCGACCACCTCGACACGGACGTCTTCAACAACGTCCCCGAACTCCGCCTGACGTCGCTCGGCGACGACGTCGTCCTCAAGGGCGCCATCGCGTCCGCGCTCACCGGCGGCACCGGCGACCGCTCCAAGCGCTGACTGGGGCGACTCGCCAACGGAACGCACAACGACGCCCACACAGCCTCAGCTATCCGAACAACCACGCGCTGGCGGATTGAAAGGGCGAGGCGCGCTCGCGGCCGCAGGCCCCGCTCGCTCCGCGGCCACTATTCCGAGCGGCGCGAGGCGCGGAGCGCCTCGACCGGGCGAACGGCGGAGCCGTGAGCCAGCGAGGAATATGCCGCAGAGCGTGCGCGAGCGCGCCGAGGGCTTTCAGGTGGAGAAAATCACGAATCAGTCGACCGTTCCGGCGGACCACAGCAAGGACTGCGAACTCCCGCAGGACTTTTCCACCGTACTCGCGGACGGGGTTGTATGCGACGACGAGACGTACTGCGGTCGGCCGCCGCCGCAGCAGCCCTCCCGGTCGCGAGTAGTGCAGTGACAGCAGCGAGTGAACAGGACGCGTACGCGCCCCTGGGTAGTGTGGCGGTCGAGGGGGCGAAGGAGGTGGTCGTGGGGGACGCTGGGGACACGGCGTTCGTCGCGACGACGGACGGGTTCGCGACCGTCGACATCAGTGACCCGGCGAACCCCTCTGTGCTGGCGCGGCGGTCGCCGCTGTTGGCTGACCGCGAGAACGGCCCGATGAAGCTGGTGTACGACGTGAAGGTCGAGGGGGACACGTTGCTCGTGGTGGGGCCGGCGAACCCGCCGCGGGAGGAGAGCGTGATGGGGGCGTTGACGTTCGACGTGAGCGACCCGGCGAGTCCGACGCAGACGGGGTTCTTCGAGACGGCGTACCCGATTCACAACGCGTACTTG
>JBDGQF010000463.1:0-2833 GCA_042219255.1 Halobacterium sp.
ACGACCGAGACGGACGCCCTTATCCCTTCTCGCGCGCAATCACGCGACATGCAGACCACGACGGAGGGCACGTTCCGCGTGCTCGGCACCGCGCCCGAACGCGCGGACGCGCTCCTGTTGCTCGACCGCAGCGACCACGAACGCGTCCGGGTCGCCGCGGACGGCTACGACGACCCGCTCGCCGGCGACGTCGCCGCGCTCCGTCCGGGCTACCTCGTGGACGCGACGCTCGCGTGGGACGACGGCGACGCGCGCTTCACGGCCGTCGACGTCCGCAAACGCACCCTCTTGACGTTCGCGGACGCCGTCACCGGCCTCTTCGAGGCGGCCCTGGAGACGATGGAAGCAGCCCACCGGGAGGGCGTCGGCGTCACCGGCCGGCCGACGTTCAACACCGACGGCGCGCCGAACGGCGCGGTGTACGCGTTCGCCGAGCAGTCCGGCGAGCGCGACGTCTTCGAGGAGATTCGCACCGGCGCGCTCCCCCTGGAACCGCTCGTCGACCGCCTCGACGAAGAAGCGGACTGCGAGCACGAGATTTTCGTGTTCCGGCCGCTCGAACACGACTTCGTCGTCGTCTACCTCGTCCTCCACCGGGACTCCGTGCTCGCGGACACCGTCCGCGACACCTACGACTGTCCGCGCCCGTCGGAAGCGTAGGCCGACAGGTCGCGGGCGCGGCCGCCGGTTCAGTCGGCGTTTGAGTCTCCTGACGTTTTATGTGGCGTCGTCGTGACAGTCTCCATACCGGTCTCCGGTGCGGACGCTCCCTCCCCTCGCCCTCCAGCGACAGCGTCCCCGAGGCCGAGCAGACACATGAACACGCGAACAATCGTCGCCCTGACACTGGCCGCGATGCTGGTCGTGCCAGCCGCCGGTGTCGCAGCGAACACGCAGTCGCACAGCCCCGCAACCGAGGACGCGGCGCTCGCACAGGAAACCCCCGAGGACGGGGAGCGCAACTACACGCGCCTCTACGTCGACGAACAGTACCGGCACGTCCGCCTCAAGCCCGGTGAGTCGAAGACCATCACAATCAGCGTCGAGAACGGCGAGGACGAAGCCGTCGAACTGTCGCCGCACCTCTTCGTGCCGCCGCGCGGCGAACGCCCCATCAAGAAGGACTGGGTGAGCGTGGAGTCCGACGACCTGACGCTGGAAGCCGGTGAGACGCGCGAACTCGACGTCACCGTCAGCGTGCCGGAGGACGCCAGCATCAACCGCTACGGCGGCGCCATCGCGCTCACGAACGAGACAATCTCCTACCCAGGCCGGCCGCCACAACCGGTCAACGGCGTCTCCCTGAACGTGGAGGTCTGGCAGGAGCCGACCGTCCACATCCTCTCGGACACGTACGTCCACTCTCAGGTGAAGGCCGGCGACTCCTTCACGCGCGAAATCGTCGTGGAGAACACGGGCGACGAGGCGGTGCCCGTCAACCCCGGACTCGTTACCGAGGAGCGCTACCGGCCGTACGACGACCGGAACACGCTCGACCGGTCGTGGGTCGAGTTCGACGCGCCGAACGAGATTCCCGCCGGCGAGAAGGCGACCATCGAGGTCACCGTGTCGCCGCCCGCTGACGCCGACCGCGGCGACTACAACGCGGAAGTCGACCTCGGCTTGAAAGACCCGGCGCGCCCCGAGCAGTCCTCGCACTGGCAGCGCGTGAACGTCCGGTTCCAGGTGTGGACGCAGCCAGAGGAGCCGTTCCAGACGTCCTTCCAGGTGAGCGAGCAGACGGAGGACGTCACCCTGAAGCTGTCCGCGGGGAACTATCGGCAAGCTAACAGTCCGAACGCGGACTTCAACGTCACGTTCGTCTCGCCGTCTGGCGAGGAAATCGACGCCGAGCGCGTCAGCGTCACGAACAGCGGTTCCGTGAACCTCGGCGAGACGCGGCGTGCGACGGGCGACGACGGCACGTACGCCAGCGGCGGCGAACACCAGACGTTCGAGTACGGCCTCGACGACCCAGAGAGCGGCGAGTGGTCGGTGAAGATTATGCCGGAGAACGCGATGCGGTTCTCCTACGAAATCGTCCGCAACGAGACGGCGTAACCGCCTACGCACCTACGAACCGATTTTTTCGACGGTCGAGGCCGCCAGCGACGGCGCTACTCGCGGCTCGCGAGTCGGAGCAGGTCTGCGAGGGTCTGGTTGACCGGCGCGTCGACGCCGTGGGCGGCCGCGCGGCGCGCGAGTTCACCATTCAACGCTTCCACTTCGGTGCGGCGGCCGCGTTCGAGATCCTGGCGCATCGACGACCGGTTGGTCGCGGTGCGCTCGGCGACGCTGCGCGTCCGCTCCACGACGTCCGCTGGGACGTCGACGCCGGCCGCCCGCGCGACGGCTTCGCCCTCCTCGACGGCGCGCCCCAGCAGGCGCTCGCCAGCGTTTGTCTCGACGAGCGCGCCGTTCGGCACGCGCGCCAGCGCCGTCGCGGCGTTGATGCCGGCGTTCACGAGGACTTTCGTCCACACCGCGCGCTCGGGGTCGTCGGTCACCGTCGTCTCGATGCCGGCGGCCGTGAGCGCGTCCGCGATGGCGTCCACGCGCGCGTCGTTCTCCGCGAAGTACCGGCCGATAGTGGTGTCGCCGGTGCCGGCGTGCCGGACGTGTCCCGGGCCCTCGACGACGGCGCCGTGGCTCGTCGTCCCCTCCACGACGCGCTCGGCGGGCACGTACTCGGCGATGGTCTCGGCGTTCCCGAGGCCGTTCTGGAGCGTCAGCACGTCCGCCCCTTCTAGGTGGCCGGCGACGTCCGCCATTGCCTCACCGGTGTCGTAGCTCTTCACGAGCAACACGAGCACGTCCGCGTTGCTCGCGACGC